>JBFJQO010000074.1:0-9304 GCA_041616535.1 Woeseiaceae bacterium
CAAGACCAGAACCCTACCAGGGCAATGCCGTGATACTCCCCGCCGTCGGCCAGCCGCGGATTTCCGCCAGTTGCACCAGGTCATCGACGCGGTCGCCGGGTTGCGGGTGCGTTGATACGTAAGTCACGAGATCGATCAATGCCTCGCCGCCGTTGTGCCAGCGTTCGAACAGGCGCCACGCTTCGTTGACGTGGCCGTATTGCGCGTAGACGATCGCTAGGCCGAATTCGTCGGCTTTTGATTCCTGCTTGCGGTTGAATCCTCGCAGCGCCAGGTCGCTGATCTTGAGGCCGAGACCGGACACGTCGTTGCCCGTCACCACCGTGAAGAACAACGACAACACGATACCCCGGCCGAGCGCGCGCAGGTGATCGCGATTGCGATAGTGGCCAAGTTCGTGGCCGAGTACGAACGCGAGTTCGTTTTCCGATTCGACCTGTGCGAGCAGCCCCTCGGTGACGATGATCAGGCCGCCCGGAAATGCCATCGCATTGGCCACCGGCGAATCGTCGATCTCGATCCGGAATTCATACGGCGCGTCGGCCCAATGGCGCACCAGGCGATCCACGAGCCGCTGCGTCCCGTCGAGCCGCTCGTCGTCGGGCGCGACCGTGGCGATATCCTCCGGCAGCCAGTTTCGGAACAATTCGACCTCTTTGTCGGCCGGCACGAAATACAGCGCAATCTCGATCAGGAAGACCAGCACGAGCACGATTGCGACCATGATAGCGGTCAGGCCCGCGACCAGCGTGCCGGCCTCGACCAGCGGATGGGTGTCGCTGACATTGATGCCGTCGCGCGGCCGCCTGGGCACGTATTTCAAAAGCGCTCCATCCGCGTCTCGAACCGCGAGGCGAGCTTGACGGCCGTTCCGAACGCCAGCATCTCGACGCCGGCCGTGCCGTTGCCGTCACCGCGGGAATTAGCGAGACGCGAGGTCTCGAGGCGCACGTTGAAGATCGCGTCGTAGCCGTCTTCGCGCGCCTCTTCGACCATGCGCAACAGGGCCTCGCGGCGCGCGCGTTCCAGCAACGGCTCGTAAGTCTTGATGCGACCGCCGACGAGGCCTCGCAGTCCCGCGATGACGCGCTTGAAGTAGTCGAGCGACACGACGATGCTGCCCGTGACGAGCCGTGACGAATTCGCGTTCCAGTCGTTGGGCATCGTGTCGAACGAGATGACGGGAAATCCGTGGTACTCCTCTTCGCGCCGCCGGATGCTCCGGAAGTGGCGCTTTTCGAGCAATGTGCCGATGAAATACGCCGTCATCAATAACAATAACGGCAGCCCGAAGTTCAGGAACAGGTCGAGCCTCTGGAGGGTATCGCCTTCCATGTCACTCGACCCTGACGGCGGTCCCGTAGGCGAACAGCTCCGCGGCACCCTGCGAGATCGAACTCGTGGCAAATCGGACGTTGACGACGGCATTGGCGCCCATTGACTGCGCCTGCTCGATCATGCGATCGGTGGCCTCCTGGCGCGAATCCTGCAACAGCTCCGTGTAACCTTTGAGTTCGCCGCCGACGATGTTCTTGAGCCCGGCCATGATGTCGCGGCCGACGTGCTTCGCACGCACCGTGTTGCCCGTGACGACGCCGTAGAACTCGACGATGCGCCGTCCCGGAATACTTTCCGTGTTGCTGATCTCCATTGTGGACCCCTCATGCCTTGTGCGGTGCGGCCATGGTAACACCCGATTGCATCCAATCCTGCACGGCCATGCATCTTCGAAGGAACAGGGATTATCGGGAGCCGGTCAATGAACACAGCCATGTGGCCCGCCATTGGTGGCGTCGCGTTTGCCATCGTCGTTACGACGATCATGGACGCAAGCGGTTACAGCGTCTTTAGCGCCCTGCCGCTCATCGCATTGACCGGACTCTTCTGGTACCTGCAGAAGTTTTCGCGCAAGGATATAGGGCTTATGGCAGGCAACGCTCGCGACTATGCCTGGGCACTGCTCTACCCGGCCGCAGTGCTGGGGCTGATCGCCGCCATTGCATGGATCGCCGGCGCTGTCGATACGACAGGTACGGACTGGCAGAAAGCCTGGCTGAACATCGGACTCATGAGTTCGACCGGCATACTCATGACGCTGATCACCGAAGAGGGTTTCTTTCGCGGCTGGCTCTGGGCCAGCCTGAAGCGCGCCGGATGTTCGGACCTCGGCGTGCTGGCATGGACTTCAATTGCGTTCACGTTGTGGCATGTTTCGGCGATCTCGCTCGATACCGGATTCGACATCCCGGCACGGGAAATCCCGATCTACCTCGTGAACGCAACCCTTCTCGGTGCTATCTGGGGGGTGCTGCGCCTGCGATCCGGCTCCGTCGTCGTGCCGGCGGTGTGTCATGCGGTCTGGAACGGATTCGACTACCCGCTGTTTGGCTTCGGCGAGAAGACGGGCGCACTCGGCATCGAGCAAACACACCTCTTCGGACCAGAAGTCGGTGTCCTCGGCATCGTGTTCAATACCGCATTCGCCGCCTTGCTCTGGCGGGACTACGCTTCGAGGCGAAACGCCGCCTAGCTCGCCTGCTCGAACTTCGCAGGCTCCTGCTTCGCCAGGTGCTCGTAGGTCTCCCAGCGACGGTCGACGGTTTCCTGCGCCATTTGCATCAGCCGCTCGGCGTCTTCGGGGTTGGTCTTGCGCAACACGTTGTATCGATTCTCGTTGTACGCATATTCGTGCAGCGGAATCGTCGGTCGCGGCGAATCCAGCACGAAGGGCTTGCGGCCAGCCATGCGCAGCGCCGGGTTATAGCGAATCAAAGGCCAGTAGCCGCTGGCGACCGCAAGCTGCTGCTGCCGCAGGCCGTCCTTGAGGTCGTAGCCGTGCGCGATGCAATGGCTGTAGGCGAGGATCAAGGCCGGGCCGTTATATTCTTCGGCCTCGCGCATCGCGAGCAGCGTCTGCTGCGGGTTGGCGCCCATCGCAACCTGTGCGACGTAGACGTTGCCGCTCGAGATCGCCTGCAGGGCGAGGTCCTTCTTGCCGATGCGTTTGCCGGCCGAGGCAAAGCGCGCGGACGCGCCCAGCGGCGTCGCTTTCGACATTTGCCCGCCCGTGTTCGAGTACACCTCGGTGTCCATGACGAGGATATTGACGTTACGGCCGCTCGCGAGTACGTGATCGAGACCGCCCGAGCCAATGTCATAGGCCCAGCCGTCGCCGCCGACGAGCCATATGCTACGGCGCACGAGGTGATCGACGATCGACAACAGCGCCGTCGCTTTCGCGTTTTCCTTCTTCGCCACCAGCCCCTGGAGGCGCTTGCGCAACAGCCGGACGCGCCGCCGCTGGCGCCGGATCTCGCCGCCGACACGCTGGCCTGCATGGACGAGCTGGCCGGCCAGTTCGTGGCCGATCTCGTCGCGCAGCGCGGTGACCAGCTCCTTGGCGATCGTCATGTGGTGGTCCGCGGCGATGCGCATGCCGAGACCGAATTCCGCATTGTCCTCGAACAGCGAGTTGGACCAGGCCGGCCCGCTGCCCTCGGCATTCCTCGCCCACGGCGTCGTCGGCAGGTTGCCGCCGTAGATCGAGGAACAGCCCGTGGCATTGGCGACCAGCAGGCGCGGCCCGAACAACTGTGACAACAAGCGGACGTAAGGCGTTTCGCCGCAGCCCGCGCAGGCACCCGGGAATTCGAACAGCGGCTGCAGGAACTGCGCGCCGCGCACCGACGAGAAGTCCATCGAGCCGCGGTCATTCCACGCCAGCGTCTCGAAGAAACGGATGTTGTCGCGTTCCTGCTCGAGTATCGGGCGCTTGTCGGTCATGTTGATCGCGCGCCGATCGGAACCGTCCGGGTCACGCACCGGGCACGCGCTGACGCAGAGGTTGCAGCCTGTGCAATCCTCGACGTACACCTGCAGCGAGTAGCGTGTCTCGGGGAAGCCGCGGGCCGTGATCGGCGCGGACGGAAACGTGTCCGGTGCCCCGTCGAGCGAACTCTCATGATAGAACTTTGCCCGGATGCAGCTGTGCGGGCAGACAAACGAGCAATTGCCGCACTGGATACACGTCTCCGCATCCCACTCCGGCACACGATCCGAGACATTGCTCTTTTCGAATTTCGACGTCGCACTCGGATACGTGCCGTCGATTGGCAGCTTGCTCACGGGCAGGTCGTCGCCGTGGCCGCGCATCATCTCGGCCGTCACTTCGCGAACAAAATCGGGCGCGTCGTCGGGCACGACCTTGTCGAATGCGCGCTGGCTGCTCGTTGTTGACGGCACCTCGACCTTGTACAGGTGATCCAGTGCCGTATCGACGGCCGCAAAGTTCCTGTCGACGACATCGCGACCCTTCGACCGGTAGGTCTTCTCGATCGCCTTCTTGATTTGTGCGATCGCCTCGTCGCGCGGCAACACACCCGACAATGCGAAGAAACAGGCCTGCATGATCGTATTGATGCGTTTGCCCATGCCCGCCTCGCGCGCCACGCTCGTCGCATCGATGACGTAGAACTCGATGTTTCGTTCGATGATCGTCTGTTGCACCGGCTGCGGCAATTGATCCCAGACCTCGTCCGGGCCATAGGGACTGTCGAGCAGGAACACGGCGCCGTCGGCCGCCTGCGCGAGTATCTCGATCCGGTTGACCTGCTCGAACTTGTGGCAGGCGATGAAATTTGCGGACTGGATCAGGTACGGCGCATGGATCGGCTCGGGGCCGAAGCGCAGGTGCGATACGGTGCGCGAGCCCGACTTCTTCGAATCGTAGACGAAGTAGCCCTGGCAGTGCAGGTCCGTGCTCTCGCCGATAATCTTGATCGAGTTCTTGTTGGCGCCCACGGTACCGTCCGCGCCGAGCCCGAAGAACAATGCGCGCGTGACGTCCCTGCCTTCGATCTGGAATGACGCATCGTAGTCGAGGCTCGTGTGGGTCACATCGTCCTTGATGCCGATCGTGAAATGGTTTTTCGGATTGTCTTTTTCCAGCTCTTCGAACACGGCCAGAACCATCGCCGGCGTGAACTCCTTGGACGACAGTCCGTAGCGGCCGCCGATCACTCGCGGCATACGGTCCAGCCGGGCCGTCGAAGCAGCTTCCGCCAGCGCCGTCACGACGTCCTGGTACAGCGGCTCGCCACTGGCGCCCGGTTCCTTGGTGCGATCGAGCACGGCAATCGACTTCGCCGACGGCGGGAGAGCGGCGAGCAGGTGCTCGCCGGAAAACGGCCGGTACAGGCGCACGTTGATCATGCCGATGCCATCAGACGGCAGCGCATTGATCGTCTCGACGACAGTCTCGGCGCCAGATCCCATCAATACGATGATTCGCTCGGCCTGCGGATCGCCGAAGTAGTCGAACAGCTCGTACTCGCGCCCGGTCATGGCCGCGAAACGGCGCATCTCCTGATCGACGATGCCGGGCGTCGCGGCATAGAAACGGTTCACGGTTTCGCGCCCCTGGAAATACACGTCGGGGTTCTGGGCCGTGCCGCGGATGAACGGGTTATCGGGATTCAGCGCACGACGACGGTGCTGGTACACGAGCTTATCGTCGATCATCGCGCGCATCACGTCCTCGCTGACGAGCGCGATCTTGTCGACCTCGTGCGAGGTCCGGAACCCGTCGAAGAAGTGAATGAACGGCAAGCGTGACTTGAGCGTCGCCGCATGCGCGATCAGCGCGAGGTCCTGTGCCGCCTGAACCGACGACGATGCGAGCAGGGCGAAACCGGTCGTCCGCGCGGCCATGACGTCCTGGTGGTCGCCAAAGATCGACAGCGCCTGGGCCGCGAGCGAACGCGCCGCAACATGAAACACGGTTGACGTGAGCTCGCCCGCAATCTTGTACATGTTCGGCAGCATGAGCATGAGCCCCTGCGACGCCGTAAACGTCGTCGTCAGCGCACCGGTTTGCAGCGCACCGTGGGCTGTCCCCGCGGCGCCTGCCTCACTCTGCATCTCGATGATGTCCGGGATCTGGCCCCAGATGTTCGGTTTGCCCTGCGCCGACCACACGTCGGCCAGCTCGGCCATCGTCGACGACGGCGTGATCGGGTAGATGGAGCAGATTTCGCTGACGGCGTGCGCGACGCGTGCAACTGCCTCGTTGCCTTCGAGGGCGCGATGCTCGTTCATGACGCTCCCTCCTGCACGCCGGGCTCGTCGATCATCTCGATCGCGTGACACGGGCATTGCTCGAAGCAGACGGCGCAACCCGTGCACTTGTCGAAGTCGAACTCGTAGCGCTTGCCCTTGCCGAGCTTAATGATCGCGCCCTGCGGGCAGGCGCCGTAGCAGCCGTCGCATTCGAAGCAATTGCCGCAGGACAGACAGCGCCGTGCCTCGAACAACGCATCGGCCTCGCTGAGGTTCTGCAACACCTCGTCAAAACCCGCGCTGCGTTGCTCGAGCGGCAGGCGCTCTTGCTCCACCTGCGGTGCGTGCGTGCGAAACCAGAGGTGCAACCGCTCATGGCCGATGATTTCGTGCCGCGGTCCGCGTACGTATTTCGAATCGTTCAGGAATGCGTCGATGTGCCGTGCCGCATGCTTGCCGTGCCCGACTGCAATCGTAACCGAACGTTCGCTCGGCACCATGTCGCCGCCCGCGAAGATGCCCGGATGCCCCGTCATCATGTTGTCGTCCACGACGACCGTGTGATCCCACTCGAATTCGATGCCGGGGACGGACTCGAGGAACTTCGTGTCCGTGTCCTGGCCGAGCGCGAGGATCAGTGCGTCGGCCTCGAGCTCCTCGATCCTTCCGGTCGGTTGCGGGCGCCCGTTCTCGTCGAGTTCCATGACCTCGACCTTGAAGGTCGACCTGTCGATCTCCTTGATTGTGCGCAGCCAGTGAATCTGCACACCTTCCTCGAGCGCCTCGTCGGCTTCGAAGTCGTGCGCGGGCATACTGCTGCGATCCCGGCGGTAGATGATCATCGGCTCCGCGCCGAGCCGCTTTGCCGTGCGCGCGGCGTCCATCGCCGTGTTGCCGCCGCCGTACACGGCGACGCGGCGACCCAGCATCGGGGCCTCGCCTTCCTTCGCGCCGCTCAGGAACGACACGGCGTCGAGGATCTTGCCGGCATCGCGATTCGGGATGTCGATCTTCTTGCTGATGTGCGCCCCGACGGCGACGAACACGGCATCGAAGCCGCCCTCTTCCTTCTCCGCCAGCACGTCGTCGACGCGATGGTTCAGCGTGATCGTCACGCCGAGTTCGGCGATGCGGTCGATCTCCGCCTGCAGTTCCTTGCGCGGCATGCGGTAGGCCGGGATCCCGAAGTGGATCATGCCGCCGGCGACGGGACCCGCCTCGCGAATCTCGACCTCGTGGCCCATGCGCGCGAGGTGGTAGGCGGCCGACAGGCCGCTCGGTCCCGCGCCGATGATCAGGATCTTGCGGCCCGTCTGCTTGCCGGGCTTGTCGAATTGCCAGCCCTTTTCGAGGGCAAGGTCACCGAGATAACGCTCGACGGCATGGATGCTCACCGAGCTGTCGGTGTGGATGCGATTACAGGCATCCTCGCAGGGGTGGTAACAGACGCGCCCGTGGATCGCGGGCATCGGGTTGTTGCGCACGAGCTCGCGCCAGGCGGCCTCATAGTCTCCTTCCTGCGCGTGCGCCAGCCAGGCCTGGATGTTCTCGCCGGCCGGGCAGGCATCGTTGCACGGTGGCAGGAAATCGACGTACAGGGGACGGCGCGTGCGCAGCGCTCCCGTACCCCGGCCGTGGCGGGTCAGGTCCGCGCGTTGGGTCAGATCTTTGGTAGCCATGATTCGGCGCCTATCATAGAACCAGTCCAGACCAAGAGTATCAGGACTACTACGGATGACGCGGCCGCAGTAGTTTCCCGTATGCAAAACAGTTGCTTATGCAACTATGCTCATTGCATGAAAACGATCATCGAGCCCTTTCGTATCAAGATGGTTGAGCCGATCAAGCTCACGTCTCGCGAGGAACGCGAAACGCTGATTCGCGAGGCTCACTACAACCCGTTCCTGCTGCGCGCCGAGGACGTCATTATCGACCTGCTGACCGATTCCGGCACGAGCGCCATGTCGTCCGAGGCCTGGGGCGCCATGATGCGCGGCGACGAATCCTACGCGGGTGCGCGCAGCTGGTATCGCTTCCGCGACACGGTCCGGGACATCTTCGGTTTCGAGCAGGTGATCCCGACACACCAGGGACGCGCAGCCGAACACATCCTGTTCGGCGTCATGGTCAAACCCGGCTCGATCGTGCCCAACAATACGCACTTCGACACGACGCGCGGCAACATCGAGTTCGTGGGCGGCGAAGCGCTCGACCTGCCCTGCCGCGAAGCCGACGACCTCGAATCCAACGACCCGTTCAAGGGCAATATGGATACGGCGGCGCTCGAAAATCTCGTCGACGAACACGGCCCGGAAAAGATCCCCGTGATCATGCTCACGATCACGAACAACTCAGGCGGCGGGCAGCCCGTGTCAATGGCGAACATCCGCGAGGTCAGCCGCATCGCGAAAGCAGCCGGCATCCCGTTCTACATCGACGCCTGCCGCTTCGCCGAGAATGCGAATTTCATCAAGCATCGCGAACCGGGCTACAAGGATGCAGCGCCGATCGACATCGCCCGGGAAATATTCGGCTACGCCGACGGCTGCACGATGTCGGCCAAGAAGGACTCGTTCGGCAACATCGGCGGATTCCTGTGCACGAACGATGCCGAACTCGCGCACCGGGAACGCAACATCCTGATCATGACCGAAGGATTTCCGACCTACGGCGGGCTCGCGGGACGCGACCTCGAAGCCATCGCCGTGGGGCTCTACGAGACGCTCGACGAGCACTACCTCGACTATCGCCTGCTGTCGACACGCTACGTCGTGCAGCACCTGCGCGATGCGGGCATCCCCGTCATGTCCCCGGCCGGCGGCCACGCCGTGTACCTCGACGCACGCCGTTTCCTGCCGCACATCGAGCCCCTGCACTACCCGGGCCAGGCGTTGTCCGTCGAACTCTACATCGAGGCCGGTGTCCGCACGGTCGAAATCGGCACCGTCATGTTCGGCCTCGACCCGCACACGGGCGACGAACACCCGGCCCGGCTCGACCTGCTGCGCCTCGCCATTCCGCGCCGCGTGTACACCCAGAGCCACATGGACTACGTGCTCGAAGCCGTCGGCCTGGTGTGGGACCGCAGGGAACGGATTCGCGGCATGAGGATCCTCGAAGCGCCGCAATTCCTGCGGCACTTCACGGCGCATTTCGACTGGCTCGACAGCTAGTCTGTCGCAGGCGGTATCCTGGTCGCCTGCCAGGCGACGACTTTCCAGGATCCGTTGCGCTTTACGAACGTCCC
>JBFJQO010000075.1:0-9268 GCA_041616535.1 Woeseiaceae bacterium
CCGAGGCGTGCCAGCGTCGACGTCGCGGTCGTATGCATTGACGGCACGCCGAAGAACTCGATGATCGCCGACCCCTTGCGGTCGTAACTCTGGTCCGGTGCGTACCAGACGGCCCGGCCGTCGCGCAGTGCGCGCACCATCCTCTTGATGTCGCGCTTTTCGATCGTCGCACCCGCCGAGACTTCGCGGCCGCTGCGCTGCAACTCAGTCAGGAATTCGCTGCGGTTCTTGCGGAACACGGCGTCGAACGGCGGGATCTCGACAGCAAGGGCGCGGCCCATCGCCTCGAGTGTCGTGAAATGCGCGCTGAGCAGGATCACGCCTTTGCCGCTCGCGAGGGCGTTCTTTACGTTGCCGATTCCGTTGATCGTCGAGATCGACAGCATGTGTCGCGTGCTAGCCCAGCGCCCTATGCCCAACTCGATGAGCGACATGCCGAGCGCCTTGAAGTGCTCGTACGCGAGCGCATCGCGCGCGGCTGCGTCCAGCTCGGGGAAACAGAGTTCGATGTTGCGGCGCGCAACCGCGCGCCGCGATCCGGCGAGCGCGTGGCCGAGCCGGCCGATCGCGCGGCCGACGGCGAGCGCCGCGCGGTGCGGCAGCAGGCAAACGAGGCGCAGGAGCCCCATGCCGATCCACACGGGCCAGTAACGCGGTGCCCAGTAACTGGACAGGGATCTGCGGTCGCTCATGCGCTCTTTTTGTGAGGGGGGTGGGGGAATTCTACTCGGACATGCCGTCCACGTAACCACCCGTGGCCGGTGCGTCCGGCTTGTCGGACACCGGTTCTGCCGGGACGAGATCGGCCTGGATGCCGACATGGAAAGCGGCGAAGCCCGGCATGACGACCTGGTTGCGTGCCATGCCGATGATGCGGCCCGAGTGGGGCGATCGCAGCTCGCTGCGCGCGTTGCTCATCGGGTCGGTGATTGTGCCGAGGAGGTCGCCCTTGCGCACCGTGCTGCCGAGACTGACGTCCGCGAGCAGGATGCCGCCATTGTCGGCCCGTACCCACGTGGAGCGGTAGTACACGGGTTCGGGGTCGCCCCAGAACCTGCGCTTTTTCACCATGCCGAGCGTCGACAGCAGCGTTTCGATGCCTTTGACGCCATGTTTCACCTCGGTGAGTTCGAGCTGCGACGGTCCACCGGCTTCGACCGTCACGGCCGGGATTCCCGCCTGCGTCGCGGCGTGCCGCAGCGTGCCGACGGTCGGCTCGCTGTGCAGGACCACCATCGAGCCGAAACCGAGCGTCAACGTCACGACATCGGGTTTCCGGAGATCGGCGCGTATCTGCGGCAGGTTGGCGCGCTCGAACGATCCCGTGTGCAGGTCGACGAGCGCATCGCAATGGGCGATGACGTCCTTGAACAGCGCGTGTGCAATACGGGCGGCGGCGCTGCCGTTGGGATTACCCGGGAAATAGCGGTTGAGGTCGCGGCGGTCCGGAAGGTAGCGTGAGCCGCGGCGAAAGCCCTGCACGTTGACGATCGGCACACCGATGACCGAGCCGGACAACTTGTCGGGATCGATGTCGTGCAACACGCGGCGCACGATCTCGATGCCGTTGAGTTCGTCGCCGTGAACCGCGGCCGTCAGGCACAGCGTGGGACCCGCAGTCGCGCCATTGACGACGAGCACCGGAGTCGACACGGGCACGCCTTCGAACAGTTCAGTGGCCGACCAGGACAAGCGCTGCGCGGAACCGGGCGCGATATCGACGCCGAGTAGCGTTAGCGTTCGAGCCTTGCCCGCGGCCGTCGTGACAGCGTCGGCGAGCGGCACGTCATGCGGATGGGCGGGTACGGCTTCGACGAGTTCCTCGGCGGCGGCCGAGGTTTCGCTGGAACGCGCGTCGCCGTCGTCGGTCGTATCCTGAATGAGGTCGACGCCGTTGCCGGACGGCTCGACGGCGGTCTCCCCGGCAAATGCCGGCGCCGCCCCGAGCAACAGGCCGACGGCGGCCAGCAACCGGGTGGACCGGGACAAGGTGTCGAACTGGCGACAAAAAATGCTCATAACTCGCTCAAAATACGGCAAAATGCGCGGGAAATCCGTGAACGGCTCAACGATTTGCGATTGAAACCCGAATTATTTCAAATGACAAGCCCACGATGGCTCCTGGTCTCGATCGGACTCCTGCTGACCAGCGCGGTCGCGGCGGAGGAATTGTTCCCGCAACCGCCCGAATTGCAGCCCGACGTCGACTTCTGGGTGTCGATTTTTACCGAGTACTCGACGGACGAGGGCGTCCTGCACGACAACCGCAACCTCGGCGTCGTGTATGCGCGTCTCGACATGCCGGAGAAGACCTCGCGCCGCGAACGCAACCGTCGCGTCTCCGCCAGGCGCAAGCAGATCCAGGCCGTCCTGCGTTCTCTCGCGGGCGGCAAGCGTGACGGGCTCAGCGCCGAAGAGGCGCGCATCCTCGCGCTCTGGCCCGACGGCGTCAGCAACCGGACGCTCGAGGCTGCCGTCAACCGCATTCGTTATCAGCAGGGTCTGCGTGAGCGCTTCGCGCGCGGCCTCGAACGGGCCGGCCGGTGGCGCGGTTACGTCAACGAGCAGTTCACGGCGCTCGGCGTGCCGGTCGACCTGGCCGCGCTGCCGCACGTCGAATCGTCGTACAACCCGGACGCGCGGTCGCACGTCGGCGCCTCGGGCATCTGGCAGTTCACGCGCAGCACGGGCCGGCGGTTCATGCGCGTCGATCACGTCGTCGATGAGCGCAACGATCCGTTTGCCGCGACGCGCGCGGCGGGCCAGCTGCTCGCCTACAATCACTCGCTGACGGGCAACTGGCCGATGGCGATCACGGCCTACAATCACGGGCTTGCCGGCGTGCGGCGCGCCATGCGCCGCTTCGGCGACACGGCTTATGTCGATATCCTGCGCCACTACGACGGTCGCACGTTCGGCTTCGCGTCCCGCAATTTTTACGTTGCGTTCCTCGCCGCGCGCGAGGTCGACCGCAACGTGGACCGCTACTTCCCGGGACTCGTACCGGAGCCGCCGACGGCCTACGCGGAGGTCGAACTGCCGGCGTATGTCTCGGCCAAGGCGCTCGGGACGGCGCTCGGCGTAGCCCCTGCCGAGATCGCGAAACACAATCCCGGCCTGCAGGCGACGATCTGGCAGGGTAGCAAGCACCTGCCGCGCGGTTACCGCCTGCGTATGCCGGCGGCGGCAACCGACGATCCGCTCGCGAGCGTGGTCGCCAACCTGCCGACATCGGCGAAGTCCGAGAAACAGCTGCCCGACCTGTTCCATACCATCGCGCGCGGCGACACGCTGTCCGAAATCGCCGAAACCTACGACACGCGCGTCTCCACGCTCGTCGCGCTGAACCAGCTCGGCAGCCGCCATCGCATCCGGGCCGGGCAACGCCTGCGCCTGCCGGCGGCGGGTCCCGCGCCTGCCGGCGGGCAGCCCGCGCCGCCCGCCGTGGTCGAGGAAGCCATTGTCGCGAGTATCGCGGTGGCCGAGCAGGAGATCGAGGTTCAGGAGATGACGCCCGGGACCATGGCCGGCGACCTGACGCCGTCGACGGTGCCTGTGATCCAGACGGCCCTGTTGTCGGATCCGAGTGACTACAGCGTCGCAGACGACGGTTCGATCGAGGTGCAGCCGCTCGAAACGCTGGGCCACTACGGTGACTGGCTGGAGATCAAGACGCAGCGACTTCGCGACCTGAACGGCCTCGCATTTCGCACGCCGGTCGCGGTGGGCCAGCGCATCCGCCTCGATCTCGGCACCGTCGACGCGAAAACCTTCGAGGAACGCCGGATCGCCTACCAGCGTTCGCAACAGGACGGGTTCTTCCGCCAGCATGTCATCACGGACGTCGTCGAACATACGATCCGGCGCGGCGAGTCGATCTGGATCGTTGCGTTGCGCAAATACAAGGTGCCGGTCTGGCTGTTTCGCCAGTACAACCCGGCACTCGACATGCACAAGGTGCAGCCCGGCATGAGAGTCCGCATCCCGGTGCTCACCGACGCGGCCAGGGATTGATGGAGACGGCGGACAAGTACCTGGTCGTGCGCCTGCTGCCCATCCTGTTCGTGTGCACGGCCACGGGATTCTGGTTCGCCGACGTGCAGCAGGGCGGTCCCTGGGTGCTGCGCAACCAGTTGCCGCTGGTCGCCTTGCTCGGGCTCAGTTTTGCGACGTTGCGGCGCGGCGACGGCCGCTGGTCGGGCAACGGCATGCGCATGCCGCTGGGTACGCTGGGATTCGCGATCCCCGCCATTGGGCTCGCGGCTTACCTGCACTACGCGTATTCGGTCAACATCAACGACATGTTCAGTGACGCACGCCATCCGGACCGGGTTTTCCGCTACCTGCCCGCGTATACGCTGGTCGCGGGCGGCATCGGCTTCGCGATCGGCTGGATCGCGGGTCGCAACGTGTGAAGTGGCTCTTTTTTGCAGCGAACGAGTTTTGCTAGGCTTACCGGTATGAGGAAGATTGTCCTGGCATGTTGCGTTCTGTTGCTGCCCGGCCTGATCCAGGCCGGCGAGTTCCCCGTGGCCGACCTTGTCGTCATCGAGAAGGCGGCGCGCAAGTTACACCTGCTGCGCGAAGGGGAGATCTTCCGGACGTTTCGCATCGCCCTCGGCATGCGGCCCGTCGGTGACAAGAAGCGGGAGGGTGACTTAAAGACGCCCGAGGGACGGTACCTGCTCGATCGCCGCAATCCCCAAAGCGATTTTTTTCTGTCGATTCATATTTCATATCCGAACTTGGAGGACCGCCGGGAAGCGGCCGAACGGGGCGACAGCCCGGGCGGCGCCATCATGATCCACGGCCAGCCCAATGCGCCGACGCGGTCGGAGGCCTACTACCGGACGCAGGACTGGACCAACGGCTGCATCGCCGTGTCGAATTCCGACATGATCGACATCTGGCTCATGACCGGCGACAACACGCCGATCGAAATACGTCCCTGAATGACCACCGAGTTCGTCGATGCCGAGGTCTGGCCCGAGGGCAGCCTCGAAATCCTGTCGCAGTTCGAAGTCGATCAACTGCAGTCCAGCGGCACGGGCGGGCTTTATCCGCTGCTGCGGCGCTGCATGCTGGCCGTGCTCAATTCGGACAGCCACACCGACGACGCGCGCGCCCTGCTCGAGACCTTCAGGAACTTCGAGGTCGGCTTCATTCGCCAGGATCGCGGCCTCAAGGTCACGCTCAGGAACGCGCCGGCGGAGGCATTCGTCGACGGCAAGATGATCCGCGGCACGCGCGAGCTGCTCTCGGCCGTGTTGCGCGATATCGTCTTTACGCGCAACGAAATCGTGGACAGTCGCCGCTTCGACCTCGACAGTGGCGAGGGCGTCACCAATGCCGTGTTTCACATCGTCCGCAACGCGCGGCTGCTGACGCTGCCGGCGAAGGTCAATCTCGTGGTCTGCTGGGGCGGCCACGCGATCAGCCGCGAAGAATACGACTATTCGAAGCGGGTCGGGTACGAACTCGGGCTGCGCGGCCTGAACGTCTGTACGGGCTGCGGACCCGGCGCGATGAAGGGACCGATGAAAGGCGCGACGATCGGGCATGCGAAGCAGCGTATCCGTGGCGGCCGGTACGTCGGCATCACGGAACCGGGCATCATTGCGGCAGAGTCGCCGAATCCGATCGTCAACACGCTCGTCATCATGCCGGACATGGAAAAACGGCTCGAGGCGTTCGTCCGCACGGGGCACGGCATCATCGTCTTCCCGGGCGGCGTCGGTACGGCCGAGGAAATACTGTTCCTCCTCGGTATCCTGCTGCACCCGGACAACGCAAAGCAGCCGTTCCCGCTGATCATGACGGGCCCGGCATCGTCGGGCGCCTACTTTCGCAAGATCGACGAACTGGTCGTCGCGACGCTCGGGCCGGAAGCACAGAAACGCTACGACATCGTCATCGACGATCCACAGACCGTCGCGCGCCGCATGAAAGACGGTCTCGTCGATGTGCTCGAATTTCGCAAGGAACACAATGACGCGTTCTATTTCAACTGGCGGCTGACGATACTCGAGCAGTTCCAGAGACCGTTCGTGGCCACGCACGAATCGATGCGTGGACTCGACATAAGGGAGGATCTGCCGAGGCACGAACTGGCCGCGAATCTGCGTCGGGTCTTTTCGGGCATCGTTTCGGGCAATGTGCGCGAGGACACGGCCGAAATGATCGACCAGGAGGGCCCGTTCGAGATCAACGGATCGGCACGAATCATGGGGCTTCTCGACGAGCTGCTGGCCGCGTTCGTCGCCCAACACCGGATGAAGATTTCACGGGACCAATACAAGCCCTGCTACGTGATTAAGTAAAAACGATCGTTAACCGACTGATTCAAAAGATAAAGGTGGCATTCGGCTCTGTGATGCAGTTCCTGTGATTTAAACCTTGCGGCACTTAACATTTGCTCAAAGGACTGAAGAGCAAGCCCATGCCGGAAAGCAAACACATGAAATGGGACCCGAATTTCGGTACGGACGCCGAGCGGGATACCAAGGCTGACGACGTGCCGCTCGCCGGCAGTCAGCCCGCGGCCAACGATGCCGACGGCTGGAAGCAATATCGCCACTGGATCTCCAAGGCGCCGACGCCGCGCGGTCGCCGCGCGGGCATCGACCCGTCATTGTATTCGTGGAAGGGCTATCGCGACTGGACCGACCAGGTTCGCCGTAACTGGGCGAAAGAGGGCAGCGACGACCAGAAATAGACGAGACATAAGCTTGAAGAAGAACGCCGGCATTGCCGGCGTTTTTTTGTCGCTCAGCTCGGGCAATCTTCACCGCATGTAATCGTCACCGCGGGATTGTGAGTCGCGTTCACATAAAAGCCGGAACTGCGTCTGGTTTCTGAGCATTTTCAGCCCCGGTTCAGCATTCGTGAAGCAAGCTGTGACCGGCCTCACAGCCCGGCTTTGACCGCGGTCCTATAGTCGATCGCACGACCATCGGCAAGACTTTTGAAGTATGTCAAACAAGCTCAAGAAAACGGATTCTCCGATCGACACGCTCAAGAACGAGGCTGCGCGCCAGCGCTGGGAACTCTTTCACCGAGCCATCGCGCATGCCAAGCAAACCAACCACGCAGCCTTGCATGAGGCGGACGCACAGGGCAGGGATACGGAGTGCTCGGGTCCCTTGCTCACGATCGTGCGGTAACTTTGACATGGAATGCCTGCTGCAATACCTCGATGACCTGGACGATCTGTACGCCGCCTTCGGGCTCGTCTGGGAGCGGTTGCGCAGGGCACTGCTCAAAATTATTTCAACGCTGATGGTCATGTCCGTCGCCGCCGGGGCCATTGCGCTGGCGCTGTCTCATCCGCCAATCGCGCTCGCAACCTCGACGATGCTGTTCGTGGTCCTGCTGTATCGCACCGTGACGGCCACTCCCGCCCGCCTGGCGCGCGCGCTCTAACCGACGATCCCGGAACTTCTCGCCGGGGTTGAAATAGCTGCCCCGGGCCCTATCGTGTCTGCCTTTGGGAAGGAGATTGCGCGCGTGGCCGATACGAAACAGACCCTCGGGTTCCAGACCGAGGTTCGTCAGCTCCTCAAGCTGATGATCCATTCGCTGTACAGCAACAAGGAGATCTTCCTGCGGGAGCTGATCTCGAACGCGTCCGATGCCGCGGACAAGTTGCGCTTCGAAGCGCTCGGCAAGCCCGAATTGCTCGGCGAGGACGAGCTGGCTATCCAAATCGAACTCGACAAGGACGAGCGGCTGCTGTCGGTCGCCGACAACGGTATCGGCATGTCGCGCGAGGAGCTGATCGACAACCTCGGTACGATCGCACGCTCCGGCACGGCGGAATTCCTCGAGCAGATGACCGGTGACCAGCAGCACGACGCGAGGCTGATTGGCCAGTTCGGGGTCGGTTTCTACTCCGCTTTCATCGTCGCCGATAGGGTCACCGTCGAGACACGCCGGGCCGGCGGCGAGCAGGCCATACGCTGGGAGTCGGACGGGCAGGGCGAATTCACGATCGAGGACATCGAGCGCGACGAACGCGGCACGCGTGTGACGCTGCACCTCAAAGAAGACGAATCCGAGTTCGCCGAGCCGCTGCGTATCGAATCACTGATTCGCAAGTATTCGGATCACATCGGGTTCCCGGTGTCCCTCCACGTCGCGGGGGACGACGAGCCCAAAGTCGTCAACTCGGCCACGGCACTCTGGACGCGCTCGCGATCCGAAGTCTCGGACGACGAGTACAGGGAATTCTACAAGCACCTCTCGCACGATTTTGCGGATCCGCTGACCTGGAGCCACAATCGCGTCGAGGGCAAGCGCGAATATACAAGCCTGCTGTACATACCTTCGATCGCGCCGTTCGATCTCTGGAATCGCGACGCACCGCGCGGACTCAAGCTGTATGTCCGGCGCGTGTTCATCATGGACGATGCCGAGCAGTTCCTGCCGCTGTACCTGCGATTCGTCAGGGGTATCGTCGATTCGTCCGACCTGCCGCTCAACGTCTCGCGAGAACTGTTGCAGCAGAACCCCGATCTTGGAGCGATGCGTAATGCGCTGACCAAGCGCGTGCTCGACATGCTCGGCAAGCTCGCAGCCGGCGACGACTACGCGTCGTTCTGGAAACAGTTCGGCCAGGTGCTCAAGGAAGGCATCGTCGAGGAGGTCGCCAACAAGGATAAAATCGCGAAGTTGCTGCGCTTCGCTTCTACGCAGTCCGCCGGCGACGACCAGGACCAGTCGCTCGACGACTACGTCTCGCGCATGAGTGAGGGCCAGAACGCGATCTACTACATCCTCGCCGAGAACCATGCGACGGCGGTCGCCAGCCCGCATCTCGAGCAGTTGCGCGAGCGTGGCCACGAGGTGCTGTTGCTGACGGACCGCATCGACCCGTGGCTTGTCGACGCGCTGCCGGAGTACGACGGCAAGAAACTCGTCGACGTTGCCCGTGCCGGGATCGACCTGCCCGACGCCGAAGGCCCCGCCAGCCAGGACGCGTTGAACGAGGACCACGAGCCGCTCCTAAAGAAGATCAGGAAAGCCCTCGAGGACCGCGTCGAAACGGTCAATGTCAGTCGTCGCCTCGTCGATTCGCCGGCCTGCGTCGTGGCCGGTGACAACGACCTGAACCCGCAACTGCGCCGCATGCTCGAGGCGAGCGGCCAGCCGGTTCCGGCGTCGAAACCGATTCTCGAAATCAACATCGGCCACCCGCTCGTGAGCCGCCTCTCGGCCGAAGCGGACGGGTCGCGATTCGCGGAGCTGTCGCATATCGTGCTCGACCACG
>JBFJQO010000076.1:0-9261 GCA_041616535.1 Woeseiaceae bacterium
AGCCCGTTTTATCTTTCGAGCGACCATTCGAACCATTCGCTTTGCAGCTGCCACTGGCCGCGCCAGAAGAACAACACGCGCAGCGCTGCCGGATATTTCTGCATGTTGAGCATGGCGCGCAGGCGCGCGCGGTAGTTCCCGCCCGAGCCGAGCAGTGCGTCATCGATAACCGGTAATCCCTGTACGCGGCCCAGGCTGTTGAGCGCGGAGTACAATGTCGCGAAGGAGTCCTGGTTGCCGCTGTTCAGGTTGCGAACGATGTAGCGCTGCGTGACCGGCGAGTACTCGAGTTCATAGCGCACGGCGAGTTCCGCTTCGACGTCGTCGAGATAGAAGCGGCGGAGGCGGATGACCTGCATCTGCAACTCGATCGTAAGCGTGACACCGCTTTCCAGCGCCGCAAGCGCCTCGGTCGGCAGGACGAGTTGCAGGCGTGCATCGAGCGCGTGCACACCGTCGACGATGTGTGTCGATGCCGAGCGCACTTCGAAGTAGCCCTCGCGCTCGAGGTCGTCCTGGGCGACGCCGGCCCCGAACACGAGCGCGGCCAACAACACGAACACGACGTGTCGTGCGGCCCTGTTGCCCAATCCTGCGCGTCCCGATGCCATCGTCTCGTTGTCAGGAGCCCTTCTTGACGAGGCATGCGTAATAGAACCCGTCCATCCCGGCAGTACCGGGCAGGATCTGGTATCCGCATGCCTTCCTCCGCATTAGATCGCGGTTGTTGTTATTTGGCAACACGGCATCCTCGGCCGCGTCGTCGCATCCAGCAAGGAACCCATTCACCACCTCGTCGTTCTCGGCAGCGAGCACGGAGCACGTGACATACAACAGCCGCCCGCCCGGTGCGAGCAGCGGCCACAAGGCCCGCAGCATCGCTCCCTGCAGAGCGCCGAGTTCGTCAACGTCACCGACCCGCCGCAACAGCTTGATGTCGGGATGGCGCCGAATGACGCCCGTCGCCGAACAGGGCGCATCGAGCAAGATCCCGTCGAACGGCCGGCCATCCCACCATTCCCCTGGTTTCGATGCATCGCCGCGAAGAACCGTTGCAGGCAAGGCGAGCCTCTCGTGGTTTTCGCGCACACGCGCGAGGCGCTCGTCGTCGATATCGACAGCGGTCAGGTCGAAGCCGTCGCCGCCGAGTTCGGCTAAGTGGCCGCTCTTGCCCCCTGGGGCCGCACAGGCATCGAGCACGCGCGACGGCCCGCTCGTCATCAGCCAGCGCGCCGCGATCTGCGCCGCGGCATCCTGTACGGACACGTCGCCATCGGCGAAGCCGGGCAGCGCATCGATGCCACAGGGTTCGTCGAGCCGCAGCGCATCGGGTGCCGCTTCCGTCAGGCTTGCGCTGAGTCCGGCCTCGCGCAGGCGCTCGACGTAGCGCGCCGCCGGTTGTCTCGATGCGTTCGCGCGCAGCCACATCGGGGCGCGCGCGTTGTTCTCGGTCAGTATCGTCTCGACATCGTCGGGCCAGTCCTTTTGCAGCCTGTCGATCAGCCACTGCGGGTGATTCCAGCGTGCCTCTTCGGACCGCGCCTCCCGCGCCGCGAGGTTTTCGCGCCGAAAACGGCGCAGGCAGGCGTTAACGAGACCGGCCAGCTTGGGCCGGCGTAATGCACGCGTCGCATCGACGGTCAGCGACACGGCCGCGTGATCGGGAACACGCGTGTCGATGAGCTGGTAGAGGCCCACGGCCAGCAACGCGTTGACGACACTGTCGCCCTTGTGGAGCGGCCGGCTCACGAGTTCGTCGATCCACTCCCGCAGGCGCCAGTGGTGGCGCAGCGCGCCGAACGCCAGCATCCGCATCAGCGGCCGCTCCTCGGCCGGCAACCGCGATTCGTGGATGGCGATGGCGGCATCGAGCGAACGCCGCGACGTCACGACCATGTCGACGGCCTCCGCGGCCGCGGCGCGCGTTCTCGCCCCGGTGCTCGCCATGACTACTCCAGCCTGCTTGCCATGAGATCGCACTGCGCCGCGAACTCGGCGGCGCTGATACGGCGCCGACCCGGCAGTTGCACTTCGAGCAGGCGCACAGCTCCCGTCCCGCAGGCCACGACGACGCCGTCGCGGTCGCACTGCAGCACGGCGCCCGGTTCACCGGCCGCGTTCTGTGCGCTCGCCCGCCAGACCTTGACCCGGCGGGAGGCGCCTTGCCGGCGATCGTCGGCTACCACGAAGAACGCACCCGGGAACGGGTTGTAGGCGCGGACGCGCCGCAGCACCTCGTCGGCCGGTAGCGACCAGTTGATCGCGGCGTCGCGCTTGTCGATTTTCGGTGCATAGGTCGCACGGTCGTCGTCCTGAGGCACGGCCGGCAGCTCGCCGCTGACGATCGCATCGAGCTTGTCGACGAGTGCGCGACCACCGAGTTCGGCGAGCCGGTCGTGCAGTTGGCCAGCGGTCTCGTCGGTGCCGATCGCGACTTCCTCGACATGGTAGACGGGGCCGCAGTCGAGCCCGGCCGTCATCGCCATCAGGCTGACCCCCGTGGTGTCGTCACCCGCGAGGATCGCCGCCTGGATCGGCGCGGCGCCGCGCCAGCGCGGGAGCACCGACGCGTGCACATTGAGGCACCCGTGGGTCGGGATGTCGAGCACGTCCTGCGGCAGGATCAGGCCGTACGCCGCGACGACGAGCAGGTCCGGCTCGAGTTCGCGCAGCGCCGCCGCGGCCGATGCGTCACGCAACGTGGCCGGTTGCAACACGGCAATGCCCTGGCGCTCGGCATACTGTTTGACGGGACCGGCCTTCAGCTTGCGACCGCGACCGGCGGGGCGGTCGGGTTGGGTCAGCACGGCGACGGGCGCGCGCCCCGCTTCGACGAGCGCACGCAGGCAGGCGAGCGCGAAGTCCGGCGTACCGGCGAAAACGAGTCTCATCACATTGCGATCGCCGCGTGACGCCTTTCTTTCTTGAGCTTCTTGCGGATGCGCTGGCGCTTGGCTTCGGACAGGTAATCGACGAACAACTTGCCCTCGAGATGATCTATCTCATGCTGGATGCACACGGCGAGCAGGCCGTCCGCCTCCATTTCCTGTTCGTTACCGTCGCGATCGAGGAAGCGCACTCGAATGTGTTCGGCGCGCTCGACTTCCTCGTAGTAGCCGGGCACGGACAGGCAGCCCTCGTCGGTCACCGTGACGCCGTCTTTCTCGAGAATCACGGGATTGATCAGGACGTACGGTTCCGACTTGTCGGGCGAGATGTCCGTGACCAGCAGCCGCTTGTGCACGTCGACCTGCGTGGCGGCCAGGCCGATGCCCGGCGCCGCGTACATGGTTTCGAACATATCCCCGATCAGTGTGCGCAGATCGTCGTCGACTGTCTCCACCGGGACGGCCTTGGTCCGCAGCCTCGGATCGGGAAATTCCAGAATATTCAGTTTTGCCATAATTTCGGACACCGGCTCGGGTGCCATTTTCGTGTAAAGTCCTATAAAAACGACCTAAATGTTTGACTTTATTGAATAAGATGTCAGACTAGGCCGCGTGAAAACACCCCGCCCGAGCCGTTTTCGGGCCCGGAAATGTGACGTAATTAGCAGCCTCGGCCGTACCGGGACGACATAGTATAGCAACGCCTTGATTAGACAGGCCTAAATCGAATTCTATCCAGGGAGTCCTCGCGACATGTCACTCAGCAAGATTAGCCTGAATAACAGCCTCCGGCTGACCGCAGCCCTGACGGCCCTGACACTGGCCGGATGCGGGGGCAACCCCCCGGTGTACGACGACGCATCGGCCCCGGCATCGACGGCCGACAATACCGCGTACACGCCGCCGCAGAGCAGTTATTCCGAGCCGGAGCCTTACCAGCCCGTCGTCGAACGCGTCGGCGACCCGGTGCCGCTGGCGGCAGGCGCGCCCAACGAGTACGTCGTGCAGGTCGGCGACACGCTCTGGGACATCGCGGGAACGTTTCTCAGGGATCCCTGGTACTGGCCCGAAATCTGGTACGTCAACCCCGACATCGAGAATCCGCACCTTATATATCCCGGTGACGTGCTCGGCCTCGTGTACATCGACGGCGAGCCGCGTATCACCAACGTGCGGGCGTCGACGTACCGCCTGTCGCCGCAGGCCCGTGTGACGCCGCTGACCGAGTCGATCACGAGCATCCCGTACGAAGACGTGCAGGCCTTCCTGAGCTCCGGCGTCATCCTCGAGAAATCACAGGCCGATGCGCTGCCGTACCTGCTGGCGACACGCGGCGACCACCTGATGGCCTCGGCCGGCAACGAGATCTATGTTCGCGGCCTCAACGGCAGCTTCCCGGGTGCGCGCTACAACGTCGTGCATGTCGGCGACCCGCTCTACGACCCGGACGACAATCGCCTGATCGGCTACCAGGGTATTGCCGTCGGCGAAGGCGCGCTGCGCCGCACCGGCGATCCGGCGACCGTGGCCCTGACCGACACGTCGCAGGAGGCCATTCCCGGCGACCGCCTGCTGCCCGAGTCGGTGGACATTCCGCTGAACTTTTTCCCGCGCTCGCCGAGCAACACCATCGAAGGCCGCATCGTCTCGGTCGTTGGCGGTGTCACGCAGATCGGCCAGTTCCAGGTTGTGGTTCTGAACCGCGGCACCAATAACGGGCTCTCGGTCGGCGACGTGCTGATGGTCTGGCAGACCGGCGAAGAGGTGAAGGATCGCTTCGGCGGCGGCACCGTGCGCCTGCCGGACGAGCAAGCCGGCACGGTCATGGTCTTCAAGACCTACGATCGCATCAGCTACGGCCTCGTCATGGAAGCGACGCAGGCAATCCACGTACACGACTTCGTCCGCAACCCGACGTAGATCCTGCCGGTTTCGGCGTAATACGCCCGCAGCGCATTCGTGCCTGCGGGCGTTATGATTGGCGCATGCCATCCTCGCACCGAGCTTACCTGGTCCTTGCGCACGCCTACCTGCGCGTAGCCGAACTGCAGACGCTGCTCGATCGCTTCGGCAGCCCTGACGAGATCGTCGCACAGCCGCGTGCCCGCCTTGCCGGCGCCGGCCTCGCCGATGACAAATGCCAGGCGATCGTCTCCCCCGACACGCCGGCCGTCGATGCCGCGCTGCAATGGCTCGACGACACCAACCACCATCTCGTGCCCTGGGGCCACGACGACTACCCCGAGGTCTTTACGCAAATGCCCGGACCGCCGCTCGTGTTGTACGTCAACGGCGACGTCGGTGCACTGCACCTGCCGTCACTCGCGATCGTCGGCAGCCGCAACCCGACCGCGGGTGGCGTCCGCAATGCCCAGCGTTTCGCGCGCCACCTTGCCGGCCAGGGATTCTGCATCGTCAGCGGCATGGCGCAGGGAATCGACGCCGCCGCCCACGAAGGTGCGCTCGCGGCCGGCGGCAAGACGGTCGCTTTCCTCGGCACGGGCATCGACCGAGTGTACCCGGCCCAAAATCGCGAACTCGCGCACGCCATCGCCGGCAGCGGGGCGCTGGTCAGCGAATACGCGCTCGGCGCGCCGCCCGAAAGGCGCCACTTCCCGGAGCGCAACCGCCTCATCAGCGGGCTCAGCCTCGGCACGCTCGTCGTCGAGGCCGCGCGCCGCAGCGGTTCGCTGATCACGGCGCGGCTCGCGGCCGAGCAGGGCCGCGAAGTGTTCGCCCTGCCGGGCTCGATTCACAACCCGCTGGCACGCGGCTGCCACGCCTTGATCCGGCAGGGTGCGAAGCTCGTCGAGACCGCCGACGACATCATCGCCGAGCTGGGGTCCCTGACGGGTCACCTGCACGAGGTCGCGGGCGACGAATACGCGGGCGTGCGCGAATTCCTGAGCCTCGATCCGATCAGCATCGACGAACTCGGGAAAAGGTCCGGATTGACGATCGAGCAGCTTTCCTCCATGCTTCTGATCCTGGAGCTCCATGGAGAAGTGGAGTCTTTGTCCGGCGGACGTTACGCCCTGAAGGAGCCGCTCCAGGCATGAAAGAAAATGTACTCGACGTACTCATGTACCTCTTCGAAACGTACGTCGACGCGGAAGACGAACCCGAACCCGATCACAACGAATTGCGCCTCGAGCTCTCCCGCGCCGGCTTCGGCGACGCCGAGATCGAGCGCGCACTGGTCTGGCTCGACGACCTGACAGGCCAGCAGGACAGCCTGCCTTACGGCAACCAGACCGCGCACGGTACGCGCATTTTCAACGACTTCGAGCACGAGCGGCTCGACGCGTATTGCCGCGGCTACATTACCTATCTCGAGCAGATCGGCATCCTGTCTCCGCCGCAGCGCGAAATCCTGATCGACCGGCTGCTCGCGCTCGAAACGACGGATATCGACGTCGAGCAGATCAAGTGGGTCGTGCTCATGGTTCTTTTCAGCCAACCCGGCCAGGAGCTTGCCTACGCCCGCATGGAAGACCTCGTTTTCGAGGAATCCTCGGACTTATTGCACTAGAGTCCGCCCCCAATTCCTTGACACATTGCGGTCAAGCATGTAATTCACCGCCCGATGTCAAAGAATCTCGTCATTGTCGAGTCGCCCGCCAAGGCGAAGACGATCAGCAAGTACCTGGGCAAGGACTTCGATGTCATGGCCTCGTACGGCCATGTCCGCGACCTCGTGCCGAAAGAAGGGGCCGTCGACCCGGACAACGATTTTGCGATGAAGTACCAGGTCATCGAGCGCAACGAGAAGCACGTGAAGGCGATTATTCGCGCGCTCAAGCAGGCCGACGCGCTGTATCTCGCCACCGACCCGGATCGCGAGGGCGAGGCCATCTCCTGGCACCTGATCGAACTGCTTAGGGAGCGCGATGCGCTCAATGGCAAGGCCGTGCACCGCGTCGTGTTTCACGAGATCACGAAGCAGGCCGTGCAGGAAGCTGTCGACCATCCGCGCACGCTGTCCGGCGACCTCGTCGGCGCACAACAGGCGCGGCGCGCACTCGACTACCTCGTCGGCTTCAACCTGTCGCCGCTCTTATGGAAGAAAGTGCAGCGTGGTCTGTCGGCCGGCCGCGTGCAGAGCCCCGCGCTCAGGATGATCGTCGAGCGCGAACTCGAGATCGAGGCATTCAAGGCCCGCGAATACTGGTCGATCGAGGCCGACGTCAGCAAGAACGAGCAGCCGTTCGCCTCGCGGCTCGTGCAATACAAGGGCGACAAAGTCGAGCAATTCAGCTTCGAGAACGAGGCGGCCGCGCGAGATGTCGAGAAGACCCTGCTCGATGCGGCCGGCGGCGAACTCACGACAGTCAGTGTCACGAAGCGGCAGCGCCGGCGCAATCCCGCCGCGCCATTCACGACGTCCACGCTGCAACAGGAGGCATCGCGCAAGCTCGGCTTCAACACGCAACGCACGATGCGCGTCGCACAGAAGCTCTACGAGGGTATCGAGCTGCCGGGCGAAGGCCAGGTCGGCCTGATCTCCTACATGCGCACCGACTCGGTGACGCTCGCCGATGTCGCCGTTACCGAGATTCGTGACGTCATCGCCGAGCGCTACGGCATGAACAACGTCCCGGATGAACCGCGCGCCTTCAAGAACAAGTCGAAAAATGCGCAGGAAGCTCACGAAGCCGTGCGCCCAACGTCGGTGGCGCGCATCCCGGACGACATCAAAGCCTCGCTCGACAACGACCAGTACAGGCTGTACGCGCTGATCTGGAAGCGCACGATGGCCTGCCAGATGGTGCCGGCCTTGTTCGACACGGTCGCGATCGAGATGGCCGCGGGCGATCCGGACGCCGGCCACCGTTTCCGCGCCAACGGCTCCGTGCTCGTCGAGCCCGGCTTCATGGCGGTTTACCAGGAGGGCAGGGACGACGCCAAGGACGACGACGGCGACCGCCTGCTGCCCGAGATCGCCGAGGGCGACACGATCCGGCTCGACGAGTTGCGCCCGGAACAGCATTTCACCGAGCCGCCGCCGCGTTATTCCGAGGCAAGTCTCGTCAAGGCGCTCGAGGAGTACGGCATCGGTCGCCCGTCGACCTACGCGAGCATCATCGCGACGCTCAAGAATCGCGAATACGTCGAGATGGATTCGCGACGCTTCATCCCGACCGACATCGGCCGGATCGTCAACGGTTTCCTGACCGAGCACTTCACGCAATACGTCGACTACGATTTCACCGCAAAGCTCGAAGACGACCTCGACGAAGTGTCGCTCGGCCACAAGGACTGGGTGCCGCTGCTGGATGACTTCTGGAAGCCGTTCAAGGAGCTCTGCGAAGAAAAAGAGACGTCGGTAACGCGCGAACAGGTCGCCCAGGCACGCGAACTCGGCACCGACCCGAAGAGCGGCAAGCCCGTCACGGTGCGCATGGGGCGTTACGGGCCGTTCGTGCAGATCGGCACCAAGGACGACGAGGAGAAGCCGAAATTCGCCGGGCTGCGCCCCGGTCAAAAGATGAACGAGATCGACCTCGAGACCGCGCTCGAACTGTTCAAGCTGCCGCGCAAACTCGGGAAGACCCCGGACGGCTTGTCCGTGTCGGCGAGTATCGGCCGATTCGGACCCTACGTCCGCTACGGCGACAAGTACGTGTCCATACGCGGCGATGACGACCCGTACACGATCGAGCTGCCACGTGCGCTCGAGCTCATCGAAGAGAAGAAGATCGCTGACGCGAACCGCATCATCCTCGACTTCGAAGACGACGGCATCCAGGTCCTGAACGGACGCTACGGCCCCTACATCACGAACAAGAAAAAGAACGCTCGCGTGCCGAAGGACCGCGAACCCAAGTCGCTGACACTCGAAGAATGCAAGGAATTGCTCGCAGCCGCGCCCGAACGGGGCCGCCGCGGCAAGAAGAAGACCGAAACCAAGAAAAAGGCCACGAACAAAAAGACCAGGAAGAAAGCGGCAAAGAAAAAGAAAGCGAAAAAGAAGGCCACGAAGAAAAAGAAATGAAATCCCTGACGGTCGCAACCGACGTCCTGCTGCGCGGCGGCGTCATTGCGTACCCGACCGAGGGCGTCTTCGGGCTGGGCTGCCTCCCCGACGACACAATCGCGCTGCAGCGCATCATCGACATTAAGCAGCGTGACGCCGGCAAGGGAATGATCCTAATTGCCGCCGATGCGGCGCAACTCGAAGGCTGGGCCCAATTGCCCGACGGCGCCGTTCTGCCCGCCCCCGATCCCGAGGAGCCGATTACGTGGATCGTTGCGCCGGGTCCGCGCGTGACATCCCTGTTGCGCGGCGAGCACGAGACGATCGCCGTGCGCATCACGACGAACCCGACGGCCAGGTCGCTGTGCGCGGCCGTAGACTCACCGCTGGTGTCAA
>JBFJQO010000077.1:0-9125 GCA_041616535.1 Woeseiaceae bacterium
CGCGGGTTCAGGTAACGCAGCCAGGATACGGGGTCGAGAAAACTCACGGCACCGACGATGCCGCGATAGGCGACGATCTTCACCGGCAGGCCCTTGCACGCGCGCAGGCCGTTGCTGATGGCGTTGTTATTGAAGGTGTGCATGATGTGGTAACGGCCGCGGACCAATTCCTCGCGCAGCGCGGCGATCCCGGCCTTGTCGAATTTACGCGGCAGGCGAATGTCCACGGTCGGTACCCCGGCGTCGCGCAAGGTCCGGTGGTTGGGGTGGTCCTCGGGCACGACCACCGTGACCTCGATGCCGGCCTGGTAGAGGCCGATAATGGTGGCGACGGTCGGCCGGTCGGCACTTTCCGTCACGCAGAGAGAACGTATTGCCATAGTCGGTCAGGGCCCAAAATCGACGCGGCGTACGGTATCACAGCGATTCCCCGGATAGTGCACTGCGTCACGCAATACAAGCGGGCCGATTCGTACACTAGCGCTTTATTGTCAAATTCGTCCCGGATCGGGCGGCATATTATGTCAAATCTGCATCGTGCAGCCACCAATCGCGTGCTGGTCGTTGACGACGATCCTGCGCTGATCGACGAGTATGTCCGCTGCCTCGGCGAAGACTTCGAACCGGACGAGGCTACGGCGACGCTCGGCGATCTCGAAAAAGTGCTCCTGGGCGAGGACGCCGAAGACGGTGGCGTCGCACGTTTCGAGGTGCATTCGCGCAACCAGGGCGAGGCGGCCGTGGAGCGGGTCAAGGCTGCCGTGGCCGCCGGGACGCCGTATTCGATCGTGTTCGTCGACACCCGCATGCCGCCCGGCATGGGCGGCGTCGAGGCCGCCAAGCAGATTCGCGACCTCGACCCCAACGTCAACATCGTTATCGTCACGGAGTCGGCGAGCGCCCATCCGGACAAGCTCGGCCTGCTGATTCCACCGGCGGATCGCATCTTCCTCTTCCGCAAGCCTTTCCACGGCGCCGAGTGTCGCCAGCTCGCCGCCGCCCTGTGCGGCAAGTGGCATGCCGACATGGCGTTGCGGCAGGCCAACGAGGACCTGGAGCGGCGCGTCGAGGAGCGCACGGCGGCCCTGCAGAAGATCGCCTATTTCGACATCGTGACGCGCTTGCCGAATCAGCTGCTCTTGATCGAGGAGCTCAAGAACCTGATTAACAAGGCGGAGGACGCCGAAGGCGACACGGTTGTCGTGTTGCTCGACATCAATCGCTTCAGCTTCATCAACGAGACCATGGGCTTCGATTCCGGCACGGAGCTGCTGCGTTCCGTCGGAAACCGCCTCAGCCGTAACTTCGTCGAGCAGCGCAGCGGCCGGCAGGCCATTGTCGGCCGTTTCGGCTCCGACGAATTCGCCGTCATCGTACCCGGCATCGACTCGGATGCCGACATTCGCGAGCTGGCCGAGACGATCAAAGAGACGGTCGAGGAGCCGTTCCTGATCAACGGGCGCGACCTGTTCCTCAAGGCTGCCATCGGCGTGTCCTGGCACCCGGTGCACGGGCGCGACGCGAAGTCGGTGTTTCGATGCGCCGAGGCCGCGCTGCATCGATCCATGCGCAGTCTCGATCACGCAATCACCTACTATCACAATGAGATGCGCTACCGCGCCAGATACAAGTTCGATCTGGAAGCGGAGCTGCGCGGCGCGATCGACTCGGGCCAGATCACGGCCTACTACCAGCCCCAGCAGAACACGAAGACCGGCGAGCTCGCGGGCGTGGAAGCCCTGGCCCGCTGGGTGCGTCCCGACGGCTCGGTCGTGCCGCCGACGGATTTCATTCCGTTGAGCGAAGAGATGGGGATCTCGGACGTGCTGTTCGAGTCGATCATGCGCACCGTGTGCGCCGACGTCGCAACGTGGCGGGAGCAGGGCGAATGGCGCATCCCCGTCAGCGTCAACCTCTCGGCGCACCAGCTGCGCAACCGCGATCTCGTCAGCCTGATCAAGGGCATCCTGCTGGCCTCCGAGGTCGACAAGAAGCTGATCAACCTCGAGCTGACCGAGACCGTGCTGCTCGAGGACCTGACGATCGCGCAGCCGATGCTGAACGATCTCGCGGCCTACGGCGTCGGCATTCACATCGACGATTTCGGGACGGGGTACTCGTCCCTGAGCTATCTCGCGCAGCTGCCCGTGCAGACGCTCAAGATCGACCAGGCGTTCGTCGCGCGTCTGACCGAACCCGACGCCAATACGAAGGTCGTCGAGGCCATCGTCGCGATGGGCAAGGCGATGGAGCTCGAAGTCGTCGCCGAAGGCGTCGAGACCGACGAGCAATATGCCATCGTGCGGCGACTCGGGTGCGACCTGGCACAGGGGTTCTTTATCGCACGGCCGATGCCGGCAGACCAGTTGCTGGTGTGGTGCGGCGGCTACGAGGACACCCAGAGCCTGAAACACGGATCGACGGTCGTCGGCATCGACACGCACCTCAAATAGGGCGCCGGCCCGGAGAAAAAAGGCGCGTACAGCCCGGGCTGTACGCGCCTTTCCTTTTCCGGATCCGTTTCCGGATCCTCAGCGTCGCCTAGCGCTCCGTGATGCGGAGGACGACGCGGCGGTTCTGCGCCTTGCCTTCCCGCGTCGAGTTGTCGGCAATCGGCTGCGATTCGCCGTAGCCGCGCACCGTCATGCGGTTGACCGCGACACCGCGATCGGCAAGGTAGTCGTGGACCGTCTGCGCCCGACGGGCCGACAGGCTTTCGTTGTACGCGGCAGAGCCGTCACTGTCGGTGTGGCCTGCCACTTCGACCTTGATGGTGGGGTTCTTCTGCAATGTCGCTGCAGCCTGATTGAGCCTGCCCTCGGCACCCGGGAGCAGTCGGTCGGAGTTGGTTTCGAAGTTCACGCCTTCGAGACGAATCTCGGCCTTGATTTCGCAACCCTTGACGTCGACCTGGACGCCCTTCGGCGTTCCGGGGCATTGGTCGAGGCGATTCACGACGCCGTCGCCGTCATCGTCTCTCTCGCACCCTTTCTCGTCCACTTCGGCACCGGCCACGGTTCCGGGGCACTCGTCCTTAGAGTCAACGACGCCGTCGCCGTCGCTGTCGAGTTCGCAACCGTAACGGTCGACGCGGACGCCGGCCGGCGTGTTCGGGCAGCGGTCGTTTTCGTCGACGACGCCGTCACCGTCCGAATCCTGCGGCGTGGGCGCAACGGCCATCTTCGGCGCGGGCCGGCCGAGCGGTATATGCAGGCCGAGGCTGAACAGGCTGTCCACCATGTTCGGATCGGATGGGTTCTCGAGGCGGCGTTTGAATTCACCGCGCAGCGCAACGTTCGACGACCCGAAGTCGAGGTAGAAACCCGCGCCGATCGCGCCCATGGCACCGTCCGTCGTACGGGTGCCGTTGTCGACCTTGAAGTAGCCGAGGCCGGCAACGAGGTACGGGCTGAAGGCCTCGCTGCGGCGGAACACGCGCTGCAGGTCGAGGCCAACGCCGAGATGCTTCTGGTCGGCGACCGTCGGCGTCGAAGCGCTGGGCGATGCGAAGCTCACGAGACCCTCAACATTCCAGGCTTCGTTGAGGCCGTAGCCGACACCGAACTGGCCGCCATTCACCGCATCTTCGAGTCCGCGATCACTGTCGTCGTCGATATAGGAGGCCATGAACGTGAAGTAGCCCTGGCCCGCCTCCGCGTCGGCATACGCGTTGTTTGCCCAGGCGATCGCGAGGGTGGCCGCAACGGCACCGAAGATGAAAGTTCTCATAGAAATGCTCCCTACTTTTTTGTTGCAAGGCCCGGCCTCAGCGGCGACGGACCGGATGTTATTTGTCGTCTTGTCAGACGTGTGAGTGCGCGACCTGGTCACTCCCCACTCAGCCGCCGGATTGCCGGTGTGTGACTTCGTGGCTGACAAAGCCGTCTACTTGGCACATGATTGTAAGTTACTAATCAGCGGCTTGCCGCGATTCTAGCATCAGGACAGCCGATATGCGCAATGAACAGGACATCCGGCGACTCATGCAGGAGGGGATGGACGACGACGAGTCTCCGTCGCGAGCCCTGTCCGCGGTTAGCCGCGCCCGCCGGCAGGTCGGACAGCGCGACACCCTGGCATTCGCGCTGGTTGACATCTGGTCCGTTCTCGCGGGCCTGCTGGCACCCGTGCTTGCCTTCGTAGGACGCAAACAGGCGGAAACCCTCTATCAACAGTCGGCCGGCCGCGTCGGCCCCACGGACAAAGCACCGCCGGGAGGGGAAAACGATGATCGATGAAGTGCAGCAAACACTGTGGCAGCCCATGGTCAGCCTGTGGACCAAGGTGGCCGAATTCCTGCCGAACCTGGCCGGCGCGCTGTTGCTGCTCGTGGTCGGGTACCTGGTCGCGAAGGGCATCGGCGTCGCGATCAGGAAACTGCTCGAGAAGCTCGGCCTCGACAAGCTGACCGAAAGCTCGGGGGTTGCGAGTGCGGTGCAGAGCACGGGACTCGATGCGTCCGCGTCGGCGATCATCGGCAAGATCGCTTACTGGTTGATCTTCCTGCTGTTCATGATCGCGGCGGCGGACAGCCTCGGCCTGCCGCGTGTCTCGGATACGATCAACGGCTTCGTCCAGTACCTGCCGAAACTGATTGGCGCATTGCTCGTCGTCATCATCGGCTTGTTTGCCGCGCACGTCGTACGCACGGCCGTCGAAACGGCCTCGGCGAGCATGCAGCTCGATTACGGCAAGCCGCTTGGCACGCTGATCTACATGCTCATCGTGATCGTCGTCGTGTCGCTCGCCATCGGCCAGCTCGAGATCGAAACCGACCTGCTGAACCAGGTTGTGTCGATAATCCTGTTCGCGATCGGCGCGGCCGTGGCGCTGTCGCTCGGCATGGGTACGCGGGCAACGGCCGGCAATATCATCGCAGGCCTGTATGCGCGCGACCTGTTCCCGCCCGGGGATAAGATTACGGTCGGTGACATCTCCGGCCGTGTCATCGAGGTCAGTACGACGAATACGCTGATCGAGCTCGACGACGGAACGACGTACACTTTGCCGAACAGCGTATTGGTTGAAAGCAAGGTTCATACGACCGACCGCCTCTGACGTGAGCGGCCGGCGCAGAACGCCGTTGCCGAAAGAGTATCCCGCTCTCTCGGACGAGCAGCTCGTCGAGCGCGCCCGACGCGAGCTGCCTTATCGTACGCGCGCTTACGAGGAGCTGATGCGCCGGCACGACAAGCTGATTTTCGGCGTCAGCCTGCGCCTCGTGGGCGACAGGCAGGACGCGGAGGACATCACCCAGGACGTCATGCTGAAGATCTTCTCGAAACTCGGTACGTTCGAGGGACGCTCGACGTTCAAGACCTGGACGGTCCGGGTCACGCGCAATGCCTGCAAGGACTGGCTGAAGAAGCGGGCCCTGTCCAAACAATACGCGGAGCGGCTGGCGAACGAGCCGCGGGAGCCGTCGACCATGGAATACCGGGAAGACCGCCTGATCGGGCTCCTCAAGGAACTTTCCCCGACCGATCGCGAGGTCCTGACACTGAGATTCGTGGCCGACCTGAGCCTCGCCGAGATCGCGGAAACCTCGGAGCTGAGCCTGAGTGCGACCAAGATGCGACTGTACAGGGCGGTAGAACGCTTGCAGGCGCTCTCCGGGGAGGTTTACGGCGACGAATTTCAGCGAGACAATGCATGACCGACAACAGGAGAGCAAACATGAGTGTGGCAAAAATTTCCGAAATCACTTCGTCCTCGTCAAAGAGCTTCGAAGAGGCCGTTCGCAAGGGCATTAGCAAAATGAGCGAAACTGTGGACAATATCGAGGGCGCCTGGGTCAAGGAGCAAAAAGTCGTCGTCGAGAACGGTGCCGTCACCGCGTATCGTGTCACGTTGAAAGTGACGTTCGTCGTCAAGTAACCTGAAGCAGTCGCTCAATAATTTACCGACATAAGGGAGAGATCACCCATGCCAGGAAAATTCGAAATCTATAAAGACAAGGCCGGCGAGTTTCGTTTTCGACTCAAAGCGGGCAATGGCGAGAACATCCTCGGGAGTGAGGGTTACAAGGCTAAGTCGAGCTGCGTGAACGGCATCGAATCGGTCAAGAAAAACTCGCAGAATCCGGACCGTTTCCAGACGAAACAGACGGCTTCGGGCAAGTACACATTCCGCCTGTGCGCGGCCAACGGCCAGTGCATCGGCACGAGCCAGACCTACGACTCCGACTCGGGCTGCCGGGGCGGCATTAAGAGCGTCGCCAACAATGCACCCTCGGCGACCGTCGACGACAAGACCTGAGCTCTGAACGCAGGGCTCGCGGCGGAACCGGGTCACCCCGACCCGGGTTTGCCGCCGGGCCCTGTTTTTGACAATAACGCCGAAACTCGCGGCCGCCCTGTCAACCGCGGCCGCTGCGCCGCGTTGTACTTCTGAATACCCGATATTTTCAGGGATACGAAGGAGTACATCATGGATACGAGAACACTCATCATCAGCGTCGCCGGATTGTTGCTGATTTCGGGCAACGTTATGGCCGACGTCGGCGATCGCATCGAAAAGCGGCTCGACAACAAGGGCGACCGCATCGAGGAGCGGCTCGACAACAAGGGCGACCGTGTCGACGAACGTCTCGACAACAAGGGCGACCGCATCAACGATCGCCTCGACCGACGTTCCGACCGCGCGGCCGACGCCGGCCGGGACGAGCTCGCGCGGCGGCTCGATCGCAAGGGCGACCGCATCGATCGCAAGCTCGACAACAAGGGCGATCGCATCGACGGGCGCCTCGACCGCAAGGGCAATCGTATCGACCGCCGTCTCGACCACAAGGGCACGCGCATCGACCGGCGCGTGGATCGTCGGCGGGACCGGCGCGGCTAAAAGCCGTATGCTAGGCCGGGCCGCTTGCCAGCAAGCGGCCCGGCTTTTTTGTTTGGACCCATCAGAATAATGACAAAACGCAACTGGTCGATCGATTCCCTCGTCCTGATTTTTTCCTTTATCGTCGTGGCGCAGCTGCTCTCTTACGCGGTACCGCACGGCCAGTTCGAGCGCGCCGCCTCGCCCGACCATCCCGATCGTATGGTGGTCGTCGCCGGAACCTACGAGACGCTGACGCCCGGTGAGAGCGTGACCCTGCCGCCCTGGCACTTCCTGCTCGCCATTACCGAGGGGCTCGAGTCGGCGCAAGCGATCATCTTCCTGATTTTTCTCGTCGGCGGGGTCATCGCCGTGCTGCGCAAAACGGGCGCCATCGATGCGGCGCTGCACGGCGCCGTCGACCGGCTCGGCAAGAGTCCGTGGCTGTTGATCGGCGGCTGCCTGCTGCTGTTCAGTGTCGGTTCGTTCACGATCGGCATGGGCGAGGAGTACGTGCCGCTCGTGCCGATCATCGTCACGATGAGCCTCGCGATGCGCATGGACGCGATCGTCGCGATGGGCATGGTCTGGGTGCCTTACGGCATCGGCTGGGCCTGCGCCGGCATCAATCCTTTCGGCGTCCTGATCGCGCAGAATATCGCCAACGTCCCGTTGACCTCGGGCTGGGCTCTGCGGCTCGGCATGATGGTCGTGTTGCTGGCGATCGCGTTTCACCACATCTGGCGGTACGCGCGGCGCATCCAGGCCGACCCGTCCCGCAGCTTCGTCGCGCACGTCGACTACGGCACGGGTTTCGAGTCGCCCGAGGACATTGCAATGACGCCGCGCCGCATCGGGATCCTGGCCGTGTTCGTCGGCGGCCTGATCGGATTCGTGTACGGCGTGTCCGAACTGCACTGGTACATCGCCGAACTCAATGCCGTGTTCCTCGGTATCGGCCTGCTGGCCGCCGCCATCGCGGGCATGTCGGCCGGCGATACCAGCCGCACCTTCCTCGAAGGTGCGGCGGCGATGACGCCGGCGGCGCTGATCGTCGGGTTTGCGCGCACGATCGAGGTCGTCATGTCGGACGGGCAGATCATCGACACCGTCGTGCATTCGATCGCGGGCCTGCTCGAGGGACTGCCGGCCGAAGCGTCGGCGCTCGGCATGCTCGTCGTGCAGACCGTCTGCAATTTCTTTATCCCGTCGGGCAGCGGCCAGGCGTTCGTGACGATGCCGATCATGTCGCCGCTCGCGACGCTGACCGACGTGCCCCAGCAGACGGCGGTGCTCGCCTACCAGTTCGGTGACGGATTCACCAACATGATCGTGCCGACGAGCGCGCTCGTGATGGGTGCGCTGGCGCTCGGCAAGGTCCCGTACGCGGCCTGGTTTCGTTTCGTCGGCCCGTTGCTGCTCAAGCTGATCGCGATGGCGGCCGTGTTCCTCGTGCTGTCAATGCACGTCGGTTCGGCCTTCGGGTTCCACGTCTAGGCGCGACGGAACCAGTTCACGCCGTCGGCATCCGGCTCGACGGTCATGTCACCGGCACAGACTAGGTGGTGCAGGTGCGCGAGCGCCTCGCCCGTGGCCATGATGCGGTTGTTGTCATTGATCGCGGCGCCAAAGAGGTCGCCGAAGACGTCGACGGCGCGCCGCGGTTCCCGGCCGTTCTCGAGGAGCAGTTCCAGGCGGTCCGTGTGCTCCCTGCGCAGTTGCTCGAGGCGCAGGTGTGCGCCGCGGAACGGCTTGCCGTGCGCGGGCAGCACGAGGACGTCTTCGGGCAGCCTGGCCTCGAGCCGGTCGATCGAATCGAGGAATTCCTTCAGCGGGTCGGCCTGCGGTTCGGTCGGCCAGACGCTGACGTTGGGCGAGATCGTCGGCAGAATCTGGTCGCCCGAGATCAGGATGTTGCGCTGCGCGTCGTACAGGCACGCATGTTCGGGCGAATGCCCGCAACCGACGATGACTTCCCAGTCGTGGCCCGCGAAACCGAGCACGTCGCCGTCCTGCATGCGCTTGTACGCCTGCGGCATGTCCTTGACGAACTTGCCGAACATGCCGAAGTTCGCCTTGTAGACGCCGAGCTGTTCGTCCGTGAATCCGGCGGCGCGGTAGAAACTGACGCCTTCTTCGGGCGCGGGCTTGCCCGTGTCGCCGATCAGGACCCGGCACAGCATGTACTCTTCGCGCGTCATCCAAAGGTCGGCGCCGAACTCGCGAGTGAGCCAGTGCGCGCAGCCGGAATGGTCGGGATGCAGGTGCGTGACGATGACGTGCGTGACGGGATCGCGCCGCATGTC
>JBFJQO010000078.1:0-9101 GCA_041616535.1 Woeseiaceae bacterium
CGTTAAGCTAACTTGCGACCAGTATCTGGCGGCCTTCTTGCGAATGCAAGAAAGGTGAAAAATAGCCGGGAGGCGCAGTGCAGCGCCTTGTTAGGCCTAATTGGTCGAACGCCATAGTCGGCGCTTCGCTGACAACAGCAAGATCCGCGAATACAGTTTGTGGAACTGAAGCAGCAAACCGAAACCTTTCCCTCTCCGGCGCTCTTGCGTTTCAGCGTCCTCGACCGGAACCACCGCCGACCCGAAATACAGACGGGTCGAATTCCCTGCGTCGCCACCCGTTCGCTCCGTCATCAGCCACGATCGGGTTCGTTCACGATAGTCCGACAGCAGAATCTGGTCGTCACGCCGCTCTTCAACGTACCAGGCTGCGAATCGATCCGTCGCCCCCTCGGCAAGCCTGCTCGCTTCTTCGTCGGTCGATGGTTTCGAGACCATCAACTTGAGAATCAGCCGCTCGATCCTGAAAGGAACGGTCGTGTAGAACGCGCGCACATAATCAGCCTGTGATACGTCTCGATCGATATCGACGAAGTAACAGTCCGTATAGGCGCCGCTATCGCGATACCGCGCCAGCAAGGCACCGTCGGGCAAATCGCCGACCGTCACGCTGTCGCGGCGTTGCACCACGGCGCCGGGCCTCAGACTTCGAGGAACCGCGCGATGCCCTTTGCGGCCTCGCGTCCTTCGTGCACGGCCGTGACGACGAGGTCCGAACCGCGGACCATGTCGCCGCCGGCGAAAATCTTCGGGTTGCTGGTCTGGTAGGGCACCGCGCCCATCGACTTGACCAGCACCCGGCCGCTGTCGAGCGTGTCGATGTCGAAGTCGCCGAACCACGCGGGTGGATCGGGACGGAAGCCGAACGCGATGACGACCGCATCGGCGGGCAGGATCGTCTCGGAGCCTTCGATCGGCTCGGGGCGGCGGCGTCCATCCGGGCCCGGCGCACCCATTTTCGTCTCGATCACCTTGACGCCCTTGATACCGTCGTCGTTGCCGACGATCTCGAGCGGCTGGCGGTTGAACAGGAACACGACACCTTCTTCCCTGCTGTTCGCGACCTCGCGGCGTGAGCCCGGCATGTTTTCCTCGTCGCGGCGGTAGGCGCAGGTGACGCTGGCCGCGCCTTGGCGGATCGCAGTGCGGTTGCAGTCCATGCCCGTGTCGCCGCCGCCGAGCACGACGACGTGCCGGCCCTCGAGGTCAATGAAAGGCGCCTGCGCCTCGTCGTGACCGAGTTCGCGGTAGGCGTTACCGACGAGGTACGGCAACGCGTCGACAACGCCCGGCAGGTCCTCGCCCGGGAAGTCGCCCTTGACGTATTGGTATGTACCCATGCCCAGGAACACGGCGTCGTATTCGTCGAGGAGCTCGGCGAACGGCTTGTCCTCGCCGATGCGTGTATTAAGGACAAACTGCACGCCCATGCCTTCGAGAATCTTGCGGCGCGTGCGCACGACGTGCTTCTCGAGCTTGAACGGCGGGATGCCGTAGGTCAGGAGTCCGCCAATCTCAGGGTAGGCGTCGAAGACGACGGAGCGGATGCCATTTCGTGCAAGCACGTCGGCGGCCGCAAGGCCGGCCGGCCCGGCACCGACGATGCCGACGCGCTTGCCCGTATCCTCGACGTGAGACATGTCGGGACGCCAGCCCTGGGCGACGGCTTCATCGGTAATGTACTTCTCGATGCTGCCGATGGTGACGGCGCCGTTCGCTTCCTCGAGCGTACACGCGCCCTCGCAGAGACGATCCTGCGGGCAGACGCGGCCGCAGATCTCGGGCAGCGAATTGGTCTGGTGACTGAGCTCCGCCGCCTGGAACAGCTTGCCGTCCTCGATGAGCTTCAGCCAGTTCGGGATGTAGTTGTGCACGGGGCACTTCCACTCGCAGTACGGGTTGCCGCAGTCGAGGCAGCGCCCCGCCTGCGCAGCGGCGCTCGCACCGTCGTACTGGCCGTAGATTTCGCCGTAGTGCCGGACGCGCTCTTTGGCGACTTCCTTCTCCGGGTCCTTGCGCGGCACCTCGAGAAATTGCAGGGGATGCTTCGCCATTACGCCGCCCGCCTCAGTGCCTCGATCAGCGAACCGAGTTCTGCCGCCTTCGGCTTGACGATCCAGAACTTCGGCAGGTAGCTGCGGTAGTCCTCGAGGATCGCTTCGCCCCAGGTACTGCCCGTCTGGTCGACGTGCGCCTGAATCAAGGCACGCAGATGGTGCAGGTGCGCTTCCATGCTCTCAGGCGTGACGCGATGGATGTCGATGAGCTCGTGGTTGTACAAGTCCACGAAATCGCGGTCGATGTCGAGCACGTAGGCAAAACCGCCCGTCATGCCAGCGCCGAAGTTGACGCCCGTCTTGCCGAGCACGACGACGACGCCGCCCGTCATGTATTCACAGCAATGGTCGCCCGAGCCCTCGATGACGGCCGTCGCGCCCGAGTTGCGCACGGCGAAGCGCTCGCCCGCCCGGCCGGCTGCATATAGCTCACCGCCGGTCGCACCGTACAGGCAGGTGTTGCCGACTATGGCCGTGTCGCGCGCAATGTAGCTCGTACCTTCCGGCGGTCGAATCACGATGCGGCCACCGCCCATGCCCTTGCCGACGTAGTCGTTGGCATCGCCCTCGAGCGTCATGTTGAGCCCGTCGAGGTTCCACGCGCCGAAGCTCTGCCCGGCCGTGCCGCGCAGCATGATGTCGAGCGGCGCTTCACGCATGCCGTGGTTGCCGTGACGGCGCGCGATCTCGCCGGCGAGGCGCGCACCGATCGAGCGGTTGAAATTCTGCACCTCGAAACCGTAACGCCCCCCGCTCATCGACTCGATCGCGGGCAGGCAGGCCTCGACCATGGCTTCGGCCAGCTCGCCCTTGTCGAACGGGTCGTTCCTCGGGTCGGTACAGAATTGCGCGGCGTCTTTGGCGAGCCCGTCGCTCGACAGGATCGGCGAGAGATCGAGGCGCGCCTGGCGCGCGGTTTCGCCGTCCTTGAGTTCGATCAGGTCGGTGCGGCCGATCAGGTCCTCGAATCTCGCGACACCGAGTTCGGCCATGAGACGGCGCACCTCTTCCGCGATGAAGCGGAAGAAATTGATGACCATCTCGGGCAGGCCGATGAAGTACTCGCTGCGCAGCACGTTGTTCTGCGTCGCGACGCCCGTCGCGCAGTTGTTGAGATGACAGATGCGCAGGTACTTGCAGCCGAGCGCGACCATCGGCCCCGTGCCGAAACCGAAGCTCTCGGCGCCGAGCATGGCCGCCTTGACGACGTCGAGGCCGGTCTTCAGACCGCCGTCCGTCTGTAGGCGCACCTGGTGGCGCATGTCCTGCGAGCGCAGCACCTGGTGGGTTTCCGAGAGGCCGAGTTCCCACGGGCTGCCCGCGTACTTGACGGAACTCAAGGGGCTCGCGCCCGTGCCGCCGTCGTAGCCCGAGATCGTGATGAGATCGGCGTAGGCCTTGACGACACCCGCGGCGATCGTGCCGACGCCGGGCTCCGCGACGAGCTTGACCGACACCAGCGCGTTGGGGTTCACCTGCTTGAGGTCGAAGATCAGTTGCGCGAGATCCTCGATCGAGTAGATGTCGTGATGCGGCGGCGGCGAGATCAGGCCGACGCCCGGTTTCGCGTAGCGCAGCCGCGCGATCATGTCGTTGACCTTGTGGCCCGGCAGCTGACCGCCTTCGCCGGGCTTTGCGCCCTGCGCGATTTTTATCTGGATGACCTCGGCGTTGACGAGGTACTCGGCCGTGACGCCGAAGCGTCCCGATGCGACCTGCTTGATCTTCGACATGCGCTCGTTGCCGTAGCGCGACGGATCTTCGCCGCCCTCGCCCGAGTTCGAGCGCGAGCCGATGCGGTTCATCGCGATTGCGAGCGCCTCGTGCGCCTCCGGCGACAGCGCGCCCAGCGACATGCCCGCGCTGTCGAACCGCGGCAGGATACTTTCGACCGACTCGACCTCGTCGAGCGGGATCGGCTTGCCGGCAGGCTTGATCGCCATGAGGTCGCGCAGCGTCGCAACCGGGCGCTCGTTCACGAGTTTCGCGTATTCCTCGTACTTCGCGTAGTCGCCGGAACGCACGGCCGCCTGCAGCGTGCTGACGACGTCGGGGTTGTAGCAGTGATACTCGCCGCCGTGCACGTACTTGTACAGGCCGCCCTGCCCGATCGTCTCGCGCGGTTCCCACGCCGCTTGTGCGAGTTGCTTCTGGTCGTACCAGAGGTCGTCGAAATTCGTGCCCTGGATGCGCGATGTCGTGCCCTCGAAGCAACGCTCGACGATTTCGTCGGACAGGCCGACGATCTCGAACAGCTGTGCGCCGCGATAACTGGAGATGGACGAAATGCCCATCTTCGACATGATCTTGAACAAGCCCTTGCGGATGCCGCGCCGGTAACTGCGGCCGAGTTGCTGTTGCTTGTCGATATTGCCGCGCTGCACGATATCGTGCAGCGACTGGTAGACGAGGTACGGATACACCATCGTCGCGCCGTAGCCGATAAGGCAGGCGATGTGGTGCGAGTCCCGCGCGACCCCGGTTTCGACGATCAGGTTGCAGTCGCACCTGAGGCCCGTGTTGACGAGATGATGGTGCACGGCACCCGTCGCGAGCAGCGCATGGACGGGCAGCTTGCCTCTTTCGAGGTAACGGTCCGACAACACGACAATGAGCTTGCCGTCGCGCACACCCTGTTCCGCCTGCGCGCAAATCGTGTCGAGCGCCTCGGGCAGGCTTAAGGATTCGTCCACGTTGAGGTCGACGAAGACGTGGCTGTGTTTGAACATGGTCGGCCCGAGCAACTGCCGCAGCTTGTCCTGCGACAAGACCGGCGAATTGATAATGACCTGTTCGGCATGTTTCGGCCCGATGTCGAACAGGTTCGACTCGCCGCCGATGTTCGTCTGTAACGACATGACGATGCGCTCACGCAAGGAGTCGATCGGCGGGTTGGTCACTTGCGCGAACTGCTGGCGGAAATAGTCGAACGGCGAGCGGATCTTCTGCGACAACACGGCCATCGGCGTGTCGTCGCCCATCGATCCGACGGCTTCCATCTCGGCCTTCGCAAGTACCGCAATGACCTCGCCCAGCTCCTCGCGCGACAGGTTGAACATTTTCTGATAGCTCGCGAGCGTCTCTTCGTCGAACGGCTCGGCGGCCATGCGCGTATCGATCAACAGCGAGTCGAGGTAACGCACGCCCCGCTTGAGCCATTTCTTGTACGGCGCACGCGTCTTGAGGATGTCGTGAATGTCGTCGTCGTCGAGCAGCACGCCGTTGACGAGATCGACGGCCAGCATCTGGCCCGGACCGAGCCGGCCTTTCTCGACGACGTCTCTCTCGTCGTAGTCGTAGACACCAACTTCGGAGGCGACCGTGATGTGACGATCCTTCGTGATGACGTAACGCGCCGGGCGCAGGCCGTTGCGGTCGAGGCAGCAGGCCGCGTAGCGCCCGTCCGTCAGGACGATCCCCGCAGGCCCGTCCCAGGGCTCCTGCTGGCAGTCCCAGAATTCGTAGAACGCGCGCACGTCGGGGTCGATGCTGTCCACGGTCTGCCACGCCGGCGGGATCAGGATGCGCATCGCCTGGATGACGTCCATGCCGCCTGCGCGCAGGACCTCGAGCATGTTGTCGAGGCTCGACGAGTCCGAACCGGTCAGCGAGATGATCGGGTCGAGATCCGAGATGTCGTCGAGCTTGTCCGACATGAAATTCCGGGCGCGCGCTACCGCCCAGCTGCGGTTGCCCCGGATCGTGTTGATCTCGCCGTTGTGCGCGAGGAATCGGAACGGTTGCGCAAGCTTCCACTCCGGCAGCGTGTTGGTCGAGAAACGCTGGTGGAACACGCAGACCGACGACTCCATTCTCTCGTCGCGCAGATCGGGGTAAAAGTCCGGCAATGCCGCGGGCATGATCATGCCCTTGTAGCTGATCGTGACCGACGACAGGCTGGCAACATAGGTCGCTTCGTCGTCGATGCGCGTCTCGGCGCGGCGGCGCGCGAGGAACAGCTTGCGGTTGAACGCGCCGCGCGGCATGCCCTTGGGTGCATTGACGAACACCTGCTCGATGCGCGGCAGTGTCGCAAGTGCCTGCTGCCCGCAGGCCGACGGGTCGACCGGTACTTCGCGCCAGCCGGCCACCTCGAGGCCAAGCTCGCCGATGGCCGTCGTGATCGTCGTGCGGGAGCGATCGGCCGTCGCCTCGTCCCGGGGCAGGAAGACCGTGCCGGCCGCGAAACGCTTGCTGAGAGAAAGGCCGAGTTCCTCGCCCACGCTGCGCAGGAAGGATTCCGGGAACTTGATCAACAGGCCGCAGCCGTCGCCGGTCTTGCCGTCCGCCGCGACCGCGCCGCGATGCGTCAGGCGCGCAAGCGCGTCGATGGCCGTGCGCACGACCCAGTGGCTCGGCAGGTCGTCGAGATTGGCAATAAGCCCGAACCCGCAACTGTCCCGGTGCAGGTTCGGATCCAGAAGATTTTTCGCTGTCGGCTCGGTCATGCGCGCCCTGGAGATCGCTCGAAAGCGACCCCAATTCAATGTCCCGTAGAATTGGCGCAGAGCGCCGCGAGCTAGCCAGTATAAATCAAGGCCCTGCTCGCCGCATCGGTTGCGCTAGAAACCACCCCTGTCGACGCGGATTGCCCCGTCGCTGCGGAACGTAACGGGCGGCGTCATCGGGATGTCGATGCCGAGCCGGCCGTCGAGCGAGTAGGGAATCTCGCCGCGCGTGCCGTCGCGCATGATCGAGAGCAGCTGCGGCGCCGTATTCAGCAGGTCGAGCTCGACGCTGATCGCGAACTCGGAATCGCCCCCGGCCGGCACCGAGATGTCGCTCGCGGCCTCGCCGCTAGCGAAACGGAGACCGTCGAGCCTGACGCCATAGCTGATGTGGTTGACGGGCAGCGGGAACGGGTTCGGATTGCTGATATCGAAGGACAACAGGAATGTCTGGTTCTTGAAGCCGAGTCCAACGATTTGTACGTCGCGCAGCTCGACCCGCGGTGTCGCAATCAGGTTTTCGGGCAGCGATGCGCACCCCGCGAGCCCGCCCAACGCGAGCAGCGAGGCCAATACAGCCATTCGTCTAGCGAAGTTCATTGCCCAGCTCTCCCCAGCGCGCGGAAATTAGTTCCCAGTCACCGGCATCCTTCTCGAGCTCCAGCGCGAAACGGTAGACGTCGGCGCTGAAGCCGAGGACGCCGTCGTTCGTGCCGGCCATGCCGACGGTCAGGACGATCTTCGCCGCCGTGTCATCGTACACCGTTATTTCCTCGATATCCGAGATCAGCGCAATCCTGTGCTGCCTGAGGAAATAGACGCGCAGGAGGTTCTCGATGTCACTGCGCTCATTGCCGCGGGCGTCGGCGTAGGAGCCCGACACCATGTCCATGAGGCGGCGCCGCTCCTTATTGCCCGCGGCGTCGATACCCTCGCTCACCCAGGCGCGCAGTTCCTCCTCGGGCGCGGACTCGGGACCGCCGCAGGCGGACAGCATCCAGCCGGCCGCGATAACCGTGCACAGCGTTCGCGTGATCCCGTTCATCATCTGCTAAAGTCTAAGCCAACGTACGACTTCAAGTGGTCGATTCCGCCCAATTTGTGACGGGGTTCTCACTGGGGGGCTGGTCCCAATGTCCGTAAAACTGCTCAGCGAAAGCAAAGGCGCCACGTTCACCGACGAAGACCAGGCGCGTATCGACGAAATCCTGTCGTTCTGGTTCAAGGAGCAGTCGCTCTCGGCGCCGCAGATCGACCGCCGCATGGACATCTGGTTCGGCGAGGATGCCGTGTTCGATCATGAGGTAGAAAAAGAATTCGCGGACGACGTCAGGCGGGCCTGCAAGGGCAAGCTCGACCACTGGGCCGACGAACCGCGCGGCCGGCTGGCGCTGATCCTGTTGATCGACCAGTTCCGGCGCAATATCCATCGCAATACGGCGAAGGCTTTCTCGATGGACAGGCTCGCGCTGAAACTCTGCGTCGAGGGCGCCATGGCCAAGAAGGACAAGGGCCTCTCGCCGATACAGAAAGTATTTTTCTACATGCCGCTGCAGCATGCCGAATCGCGTAGAGTGCAAGCCAAGTCTGTCGAGCTGTTCAACAAGCTCGCGGAGTCGGTCTCGCCGACGTACCAGGCGACGTTCCTGACCGTCGCGCAGTTCGCGGAGCTGCACAAGGACATTATCGACCAGTTCGGCCGCTTCCCGCATCGCAACCGGCTGCTCGGCCGCGACAATACGCCCGAAGAACAAGAATACCTGGCTGGCGACAGCCCCGACTTCGGCCAGGGCTAGGGCCGCTCTTCGGTCCGTGACAGCCGGTTAAAGCGCCAGGTCAGCAGGACGGCCGCGACGGTCAGTCCCGCGATGAAGGCGGCCCAGATTCGGTTTGCCGGCAGCCTGAACGTCACGGTCGCGAGAAACGCAAGCGGGAACGCGACAACCCAGAATGAAAACACGTTGATCGCCATGGGAATGCGCGTGTCCTTGTACGCGCGCAGGGCCGCCGCGGCCGAAATCTGCACGCCGTCGGCGATCTGGAAGATCGCGGCGACGAGCAAGAGGGTCAGCGCAATGCCCGTGACGATCGGATCATCGGTATAGAACTTGATGATCTGGTCGCGAAACACGAGCAACACGAGCGACGATATCGCCATGAAACACGCGCACATCGTGATCCCGGCAAAGCCCGCGGTGCGCGCGTCGGCCAGCCGCCCGGCGCCGAGCATATGGCCGACCTGCACGGTCGTCGCCGAAGCCAGCGCCAGCGGCACCATGAACATCGTGGAAGCATAGCTGAGCGCAATCTGGTGTGCGGCAGTGATGTCGACGCCACGCGTCCCGATCATGATCGATATGACCGAGAAAAGGCCGACCTCGGCCGTGATCATGATCGAGACCGGGATGCCGAGCGCGAAGATCTCCCTGATCAACGCCGGCCGGAACTTCCCGACCCTCGAGAACAACGCGAGCGGCTTGTGCTTTCGGCTGAGCGCCATGTACGAGGCGAGCGCCAACATCACGAGCCACATCGTGATCGCGCTCGCGTACGCACAGCCCTCGACCCCCAGCGCCGGGGCACCGAAGTGCCCGAA
>JBFJQO010000079.1:0-9097 GCA_041616535.1 Woeseiaceae bacterium
AGCCCCACCCCCAACCAGTAGAAGCCCAGCATGATGAAGGTCTCGACCACGAGTGCCAGGAGCGCGATCTTCACGATCATTAGAACAAAGCTGGCCGGCGCTACGGGAGTTAGCGTCACTTGGGACTCTCGATCATCACAGCTTGCTTCATTGTCGCACCGGAACGATCAGAAGTCGGCCAGGAGCGATCATTGGCAATACAATCATCCAGAATTTTTCCTGTCGCCGACAACAGATGGCTTACTGATATTAACTCGCTTATCGCTCACGACATAATCTCGTGGAACCATTTCGAGTCGGCTCTCGTTTAAGAGACACTAGATGCTTTCGCGATGTTGATCGAATTTCATGAAAAACCTTCTGGGAAAACTCGTTGCGCTCTGGAAACGCGCTGAACATGGCCGAAACAAACACGTTCAGGTCGATGGGAGATTCGTCGCGATGACGACCCCGCAAGCCCGACGATTCCGGGAACTCAAACGTTCAGGGGCAACCGACTGATTGCGAATGCATCGCATTCACACGACACGCCCCGTCAACAACAAACACGACTTGTGCTTTAGCGTAATTCAGCTGTCCTGCCGGCGCTTCAAAAGACGCGCAACCAGCAGCAAGGCACCGCCGACGAATCCGAGCGCAACGAACAGCGCTGTAGGTTCCCCGTTCGGGAAGTCCTCGATGAACAATTTGATCCCGACGAGGACGAGTACCGGATAAACCAGCCAGCGTGCCTCGGGCCAGCGCGGGTGGCGACTCGATATGGCCAGCGTGACGGCGGCAGCCGCCAGTACGGCCGTCCGGATCGCCGCCAGGGCCGCCAATAAAGGTTGAGGACCGCCGACGCCCGCAACCGGCGGACCGATGATGGCGATGAAAAGGCCACCGACGGACCAGACCGACAGGGCCAGCACGATGAGCTGCGGCAGCTCCGCGAGCACGCCCCAGCGATCCGAATACTGGGCGACCGGGATGAACAGGCACGCGACCGTTGCGAGGGCGACCACGGCCTGTGCCGGCCTGACCACGGCCCAGCCGTCGGCCGGATCGCCCGCGAATGCTTCGAGACCGGTCGCGAGGATGCCCGACGCGGCGCTCGCGGCCACGAGCAGGATCGTGCACTGCAGGCTGAGGCTCACCCAGCCGACGCGGTAGCTGAAGTACGCCATGACGATCGCGAGCAGCGCCCAGATGACGCTCGCCCCATCCAGCGGCACGAGGATGCCCGTGCCGACCAACAAAAAGACGAGCCCGAAGGTCGCGTAGTAGAAGAAATTGGGGTAGCGCAACTCGCGGGTGCGACGGGCCACGGCGAGACCGTAGCCGCCAGCGCCAAGGATGATTCCCATGATGCCGACCGTGATCATGTCGAGTCGGCCGGCGCGCACGGCAACGAGCGCCGCAGCGAGGACGATGCCGCCGGCGAACAAGGTCTGCATGCTGTCGAAAACGTCGACGACGAGGTTCTTGAAGTGCGTGTGATACGTAATGCTGACGAGGTAGCCGAGCAACAGTGCAATACCGAAGCCGAATGCCGTGCCCGGCGGGATCGGCCAGCGATCCGTGACGGACAACGCGATGAGCGCCACGACGCCGAGATTCGCGCCGAGGGCGCCGAGCCAGTGCAGCCCCATCCACCCGCGCCAGTGCACGGCCCAGAACGTGGCCAGCCCGACGAACACGAGAAACGTCGCGACGGGGACGGCCGCCTGCTTGGCCACGAGCAGCGCAATGGCCGCGGCGATACCGCCCGCCGTGACCAGCCATGCGAGGATGGTCAGGCGATGCCGCAGGGCGACGCTGATCGCCAGCACCCAGTAGATGGCGAGTGCGACGGTCCCTTGCGTCCCCGACAGCAATTCGAACCGCGTCGAGGCCTCGTACAGCAGCGGCAGGCACAAGACGACCGACGTGCCGCCGAAAAACTCGGCCTGAACGCGGTGCGCGGCATCACCGCCGCGCCGCCAGGCCATTGCGAGCCAGAGCACGGCATAGGCGGCGCCGATGGCCAGGCCGAGTGCCGTCGGTACGAAGCCGTAGTCGGTGATCGCACGCAGCAGGTAGGCGCCGCCGAAGATCAGCAGAACGCGGCCGATATGCGCCGACGCGGTAACGGCGAAGCCGTCGCCCGGTGGCGGCTCGTCGGCCGCCGCGACAGCGTCGGGTTGCGTGTCCTTCCTGCCCTCGAGGACCGCCAGGCGTTTCTCGACAGCAGCGATGCGTGCTTCGAGATCCGCTATGTCGGCGGTCACTACGCCTCTCCGATATCCCGGCGCAGTGACGGCACGAACTTATCGATGAGCCAGAACAGGACGAACGGCGTCGCGATCACGGTCAGCGCACCGAACAACCCTTCCTTGAACGTCTCCAGACTGTGCGGGATCAGCGGTATGTGGTAGTGCATGTACCCGGCGAACGACAGCGAGAAGGCTTGTCCGCCGATGACGACGTTCCAGCGCATCATGAAGACGCCGAACAGCACGAGCAACAGTGCGACCACGGTGCGCTTGATCGTGCGGCCCGGCAGCAACAGCAGCACGAACGGTACGAGGTTACCGAGTAAGTATTGCAGGACGAAGATGTTGACGAAGTCCTTGCCGTACATGACGGAGCGCAGGATGTCCCACGACTTCATCGCCGTGTAGCCGCGGAAGATGAGATCGAGCAGTTCGAGGCTGATGGCCGCGACGAGGAATCCGAGCAGGTAGCGCGTCGCCTTGTGGATGACGTCGGTCTCGACACCCTTGATCTCGCCGGCGGCTGCCGCGCTGTCGCGGCGCCGGCTGCGAAACGCTTTCCATTCCATGATCACGATGTAGGTGAACATGCAAAGCGCGATGCCCGACACGACGGCCGACATGATGAAGATGACCGGCATCAGCGGCGACATCCACAGCGCGTTCGCCTTGACGGAACCGAAGATGAAGCCGGCGTAGCCGTGCAGGAAGCAGGCGACCGGGATACCCACGCCCGCGAGAATCTTCGCCGCCTTGTGATCGACGCGTACGGCGTCCGCGCTGACGTCACGCGCCCCCAGCGTCAGAATCGTGTAGACGATGCGCCGCAAGACGTTCCAGAACCCGGACCTCGATTTCAGCAATTCGAGTTCGTGCACGAAGTACACGCGGTAGACGAACCAGATCTCGCTCAGGACGATCAGACCGTAGGCCGTAAACACGATGCCGAAGGCGGCGATCGCGGACGTGAAATGGGGCGTGAGCAACGGCTCCATGGCGCGCAGCGGCTGCTGCAGGTGCAGGAGCAGCGGCAATGCCGCGACAGGCAACAAGGCCAGGGAGAACACGAGCGAGAACTGGGCGATCTCCTTGAGGTCCTTCTGCCCGAATACGTGGTACAGCGACGACAGGACGAACGCTCCCGCGACGAGTCCCGTCATGTACGGGTACATGACGATCTGGATGCTCCAGTAGATGAATTCGTTCGGATAGACGAACAGCTCCTTGGCCGTCCATTCCACGCCGTGGACGATGATCTCTTCGCTCATCACGTCACCTCACATTGGCGTCAAGGCCGAGGTAGAAGACATTCGGCTTGGTGCCGTATTCATCCTTCAGGACAGCCACGCGCTCGGTTGTGATTATCTGCGTCACGGGGTCGTCGGGATCGCGCAGATTGGCGAGCCGGCGCGCGCCGAATGCACAGCTCTGGACGCAGGCCGGATCGAGTCCCTTCGTAATGCGGTGGTAGCAGAAGTTACACTTCTCGGCCACCTTGTGGACCGGGTGGAAGAAACGCACGCCGTAGGGGCAAGCCATGATGCAGTAGCCGCAGCCGATGCACCATTCCCTGTCGACGAGCACGACACCGTCGTCGGTCTTGTAGGTCGCGCCGACGGGACAGACCTGGACGCAGGCCGGGTTGTCGCACTGATTACACAGCTTCGGCACGAAAAAGGCCTTGGCGATGTCTTCGGGTTCGATGTCCTCCTCGCTGATCTCGCGCTGTGTGTAACCGTCTCGGCCACCCAGCGGGGAATCCGCGAGGGTCCGCCCGTCCTTGGTCACGATGTAGCGTTCGACCCAGGTTCGCGTCACGGGCGCGTCGTACGGAATTTCATTCTCGTTCTTGCAGGCTTTGACACACATGCCGCAGCCGACACACTTGTTCGTATCCACGAGGAACCCCCAGCGGACATTCGAGTTTGCGACGGCGGCACGAGCTTCGGTTCGCGTCAGGAGCGTAAACGCGCTCAATGGCAGGACCGATGCCAGCGAACACCCCAGCGTATCTTTGAGGAACGCACGGCGTGAGCAGGTCATGACACGTCCTCCCTGGGATCGTGCGGGTTGTGGCATTCGACACATTCGCGGCCGCGCTTGTGGCGCCGATCCACGATCGCGGGCAGATCGGCTCGGGCCGTGTTCGGGTAGTCGAGGTCGGCATGACAGCGCAGGCACATGCTGCGCTCTTTGTTCAGCGGCAGGAACTCGACGTCGTCGGGATGGTTGCCGGACGGCCCGTGGCAGTTCTCGCACTCGACGCGCTTGTGCGGCGCCCGCCTGTGCGCCCGGACGTTGTCCGCATGGCACTCACGACATGAATCCCGACCACGGTACTTGATCTCGAAGTCTTTCCATTCCTGGACGTTCGAGAGTCGGTAATAGTTGTAGGTAAAGCTGTCGCCGTGTACGCCGAAATCGTCCGGTACGAGAAATTGCCTCGCGATGAAGATCACTCCAACGAGTCCGATGGCGACCCATAGCGGGTGCAGTACGTGCCGCTTCATCTACCTCTCCCCTGGTGTTGTGCCACCCGAAAGGTCGATCTGGTTTGTAAGACGCCATCTCGCGCGTTGGCGAGCTTGTTCCTTGTTGCGCCGGTTATTCCCCTGCTGCTATGGAACAGCAGCGGCGCGACTCAGAGAATACGTAGTCGCCGCAAGCACTTACGCGAGGGACGAAGCGAGCGACTTGCGGCGCAGGTAACCGTAAACCTCGAGGAGCGGCAGTTCCTTCGGGCAGACGTCGGCGCAGGCCATCATGCCGATGCAGCCGAAGACACCGTCTTTCCCGGACACGACATCGAACCAGTCACCATCGCTGCGTGCATCGCGCGGGTCCATCATGAAGCGTTTAATGCGGTTGAGACCCGCGCCGGCGAGAAATTCGTCGTCGATATTGGCCGCGCCGCAGGCAGCGACGCAGCAACCGCATTCAATACAGCGGTCGTTTTCGTAAATCGCGGCCGCGAGCTCGTCGTCCATGCGCTGTTCTTCCTTGTCCGGATCGAACGGCAGCTGCTCGTGGATCCACGCTTCGGTGCGTTCGACCATGGCGCGGAACCAGGTGCCCGTGTCGACCGACAGGTCACCGATCAGCTTGAAGACGGGCAGCGGATACAACACGATCTTTTCGGGCAGATCGGTCGTCAGGGTACGGCAGGCGAGCGCGGGCCGGCCATTGACCATCATGGCGCAGGAGCCACAAATCGCGGAACGGCAGGAGAAATCGAATTGCAGGCCACCGTCGAACTTCTCGCGGATCTGATTCAGCGCGATGTACAAGGTCATGAACGGCGTCTCTTCGAGTTCGAACGTGTCCGTGTGCGGCTCCGAGTCTTTGTCCTCGGGGTTATATCGGAAAATCTCGAACTGCAGCCGACGTGCTTGCTGTGTCATGTTACTCATCCTGCTTCGGTCTGCCATGCGCCTCGTCTCAGGCGGGTGCCCATTTCTTCGTAGGTGGCGAGGCGGCCATGACGAGCCTGCTCGCTGACGACACTCGCGTTGTACTCTTCGATCGACTGCGTCATCTCGATGCGTTCGTCCGCACCGTAGCCGCGGTGCCCCGGCGGCAGGTCGATCAACCCGGTCGGTTCATAGCCCAGCGTCGGCTCGCGATCGTTCCTCCCCCAATGCACGAGCGTGCGGTTGAGCCAGTCGCGATCGTTGCGCAGCGGGAAGTCGGTGCGGAAATGCGCGCCGCGGCTTTCGGTCCTCGCCTGCGCGCCGCGCGCCACGGTCATGGCCAGTCGCAACATCCCCTTGATGCGCAAGGCGAACGTCAGTTCCGGATTCATGCCCGGGTCGGTGCAGCGCAGGACCGCCCTGTCGCAATCCTCGAGCAGGCGTCCGAGATCCGCGACGGCCTCGTCGAGCTCCGCGGCATTACGGAAGATGCCGACCTTTTTCATCATGATCTCGCCCATCGCGTCACGCAGTTCGTAGACCGTGGGCCCGCCGCCTTGGCGCGCGAGCCACTGTGCCGCCCTTTCCTGCGCGGCGCCCAGCTCGGCGAGCGCAAGGCGAGCGTCGGCTTCGAGCGCCGTCTCCCCGGCGAACTTCGCAACATTGCGGCCGACAATGCGCCCGGTGACGATCGTTTCGGCAAGACTGTTGCCACCCAGGCGATTGAATCCGTGCATGTCCCAGCACGCCGCTTCGCCGACCGCGAACAGACCTTCGAGTCCGTAAGCCTGCCCGTCCTTGTTGACGCGAATGCCACCCATCGAGTAATGCTGGGTCGGCCGCACCGGAATCATGTCCTCGACCGGGTCGATGCCGAGGAAGTCGCGGCAGATTTCCCAGACTTCGAGCAACGCCGTGCGCAGGTGAGTTTCGCCGAGATGGCGCAGGTCGAGCCACAGGTGCGGCCCGTAGGGCGAATCGATGCCGTCGCCGTCGCGCATGACTTCTGCCATGTGGCGCGAGACGACGTCGCGGCTCGCCAGTTCCTGCTTGGCCGGCTCTCTCGCGACCATGAAGCGCTCGAGATGCTTGTCGAGCAGGTAGCCACCGTCGCCGCGGCAGCCCTCGGTGACGAGAATGCCGCTCGGCACGATCGTCGTCGGATGAAACTGCACGGCCTCCATGTTGCCGAGCGGCACGACGCCCGTGTCCAGCGCGATCGATGCGCCCGTGCCCTCGTTGATCGTGGCATTGCTCGTGTACTGGCCGTAGATGCGGCCGTAGCCGCCCGTCGCAATGACGGTGGCTTTCGCAAGCACGATAAAGTGCTCGCCCGTTCGCAGGCAGCGCGCGACCACGCCGATGCATCGCTTACCGTCGTGGATCAGCGCCATGGCCTCGGTGCGATCCAGGACCGTGATTCCCAGGCGCACGACTTCGCTGTCGAGGGCGTACAGGGCCGCATGACCCGTGCCGGCCGCGGCATAGCACGCGCGCCACTTCGCCGTACCGCCGAAATCGCGCGGCTTGATCAGCCCTTCGTTCTCGCGCGGTTCGTCGATATCGACCTTCTCGCCCTTGATGAAATACGAGTTCTTGCCGCCACGCACGCGGGTCCAGGGCACGCCGAAATGCGCGAGTTCGCGCACGGCGGCGACCGCCTCGTCAGTGAACATCGTCGCGACTTCCTGGTCTGCGCCCCAGTCGGATCCGCGCACCGTATCCAGGAAGTGAACGGTCGGATTGTCGCCCGCGGCCTTGACACAGCTGGCCACCGAGGCCTGCATGCCGCCCTGCGCCGCACAGCTGTGGCTGCGCCTCGGCGGCACCAGCGACAGGATCAGCGCCTCCTGGCCTGCCGCGGCGGCCTCGATCGCACAGCGCTCTCCGGCGAGTCCGCCGCCCACGACGAGCACGTCGGTCGTCAGCATCCGCACGCTCATGACGCGCCTCCTTCGAGCAGGAATGCCAGCGGCGGGTCTACCCACCCGGCCAGCACGAACAGGGTCAGGGCGCCGACGACGAGGATCACCCAGAAGATAATCTGTTCAATGATGTGCATCGCCCTGCGTGACAGCCACAGGTCGGCACCCCACTTGATGGCGAGTCGATACAGGCCGACGCTCGCGTGGAACTCGACGCAAATGAGCAGTACGGCGTACGGGACCCAGAGCCCGGCGCCGACGCGCTCGAGCGTCGACACGGACTCGATGCCGGCGTGGTTGCCCCACAGGGGCGTGAAGATATCCATGCTCATGAGGACGAGGTGGAAACCGCCGAGCACTAGCATGATCATTCCCGTGCGGACCTGCCAGATCCAGAGCATCGACTCGAGGTGCGGCCGGAACGGCGAATAGTCGGTGCGCGTCGCGACTTTCTCGCGGCCCGAGTTGCGTAGCCCCTTCGCCAGCTCGATGATGCGCTTGCGCTCACGCAATTGCGCGGGGATCTTGCGCGCAGCGAACACCGCGTGCACGAGGAACAACGCAAAAATCACGACCACTGTCGGTTGGGCGATGAAGTAATCCTCGAGCATCGTCGCCAGCCAGTCGAAACCGCGCTCGCCCGTTAGCATCGAACCGACAAGGACGACATGCCCCCACATGAACAGCGCCAGCACCAGTCCCGTGCCGCCGCTGACGAGCTCATACATCAACTCTCGTTTCGCTACGCTTGCCTGCATTGCCTCACTCATCCTCAGTCTGCGGCGGCGAATATGTCGGGGTTCTCCTCTTCCTCGGCGAGCACCAGGTGACACGTATCGCAATCATTGGAAACCTGTTTGCGATCTTCGGTTCTCATGCTGCGCTTGTGGCACCGGAAGCAACCGTCCGACTGTTCGTGGCCAATGTGATTCGGGTAGGTGTCCCACCAGACTTCCATCTGCGGGAAGATATTGACCGAGTAGATATCACCCAGGGTTTCTCCGGCGGCCGTAATCAGGTCGGCGTTCTGAGCCGCAACGTCCGGGTAATTTTCCTCGTAGAATTTCGCGAGCTCGGAGGACAGGCCCGCCCTGGCCGTCTCGTGCGAGTCGTATTTCTCCTGGACGATGCGCAGGCTCTCACGTTTGACGAACGGCAACGACCGGTCAATGAGGCCCTCGTTGATCGCGTTGTCGATCGCGGGCCCTGGCGAGTCGTAAACGTGCGTCGGCCGGTTGTGGCAGTCGACGCAGTCCATTTCGCGCCACACGCCGCCTTCCTCCGGCGCATTACGGACGCTGTAGCGCCGCGGTTCCTCGCCGGTGTGATTGTATTCGACCTCGTAGATATCCTCGCGCGTCTCGTCCGAGCGGTATCGAATGCTCACGTCGGGATCCACGTGCCAGTGAATACCGTGGGCCCCGTTCGCCCTGGTGCCGCCGACTTTCAGCAGTACCGCCGACGTTAGTTCAGTATTTTGCTCGTCGTCGTCGTAATGCGTCATGATGCGCAGCTTGTCGCCGACGAA
>JBFJQO010000080.1:0-9068 GCA_041616535.1 Woeseiaceae bacterium
CCGTTCGGCTGACGTGATTTGCCCGGTGCTTCGTCACCGGGCAATTTTTTTCAAGGGGCTGTCGAGACCGTCGATGCCGAGCGTCTCCCTGAGGAACGACCTGAACGGCTCCTTGGCGGTCGGGTCGAGGATGTTGATCGCCTGCAGTCCCGACAGCTTGCGAACGAGTTCGACGGCCGCCGAGGTCTGGGTCGCCGGCCCGGTCACGAGATCGGTCGTCAGGCCGAATGCCCTCTGCACGCCGACGACGGCATAGGGATCCGAAGCGCACAGGATAGTGCACACGATGTTGTCGCGGATCTCGTCGACGAGCGCCGCACCGTTGTAGGGTTCGAGCGGCGAAGCGCCGGCCTCGGCCACGAGAAAGTGCGGACCCAGGTCGTTTATGTGATTGAGCAGTGGGCGGATCGCGGCGCGATACACGGATTCGAGCACGACCGTCGATGGCAGGCCGACGTCGACGAAATCGAAGATCTCCGTCGCGCCCGTCTTCAGGAAACTCAGGATATCGCGATACCGTCCCGCACCGGTGAGCTTGGCGCCGATCACGTACAGGCCGGCCCGGTCGAGTTCCTTGCAGACGCGCCGCCCGGCCGTCGTCTTGCCGGCCGACATCGAGGTACCGACGAGCAGTATCGTTGGGATATTGAACGCAAAGGTGTCGGAGCGCATGGCGAAGTCCGCCATGCGGACTTTTCTGTCGTCCCGGCGCAGGTGCCCCTGGTAACGCAAGTGCAACGGCTCGGGGAGGAGTTGCGAGTACGACGTATAGCGACCCATCAATCCCGCCGCCGTCATCGCATGCATGACGCCGTCGTCGCGCACGTCGCGCCAGCTACCGACGCCTTCGAGCGTTGCGGACCGGTCGCCGAGAGCACCGATGACCCAGTCGCCGGGCTCGACCCTGACCATGTGCCCGAGCCGGTCCTCGATGCGATACAGCGGCGTCGGCGCGCCAATGACCACACCTTCGACATAGTCGCCCGTCGCCCAGTCGGAGCGCGGCACCTCGACCACGTCGAAATTGCTGTTCCTGAAATCGGCGATGCGCGCCAGCGAACCGTAGACCCTCGTACTCATCGTCGCGCCCTCCCCTCAGCCGCCGGTCGCATCGCTCGTCAACAGGAGGACCAGCAGTGCGGCGCGCTCCAGCGTCCGGTTCACGAGCATGTGCTCGTGCACCGCATGCGCGCCGTCCCCGACGGGCCCGAGCCCGTCGAGCGTGGCCGTGTACTGGCTCGTCGTATTGCCGTCCGAGCCGCCCCCGGCGCGGACCTGGTGCAACTCGATGCCCAGCGCTTCGCCGGCACAACGCGCGAGCTCCCAGAGCAGGAGGTTACGATGGGTCGGTTCCATCGACGGGCGGCCGATGCCGCCCTCGACATGCAGGCGGACGTCGGAATTCCGCGGCTTCAGCGAGTGGATGATGTACTCGATTTCATTGCCGGCCGCGACCGTTGGGACTCGCACATCGACGACGGCCTTGCTGTGCGGTGCAATCACGTTCGGCCGGATGCCCCCGTCGACCGTGCCGACGTTGACCGTGATGCCGCGGTCGACGTCGTTGAGTGCGAACAGCGACTGGATGACGTGCGACAGCTCGAGGATTGCGCTGGCGCCGCATTCGGGATCGAGACCGGCGTGAGCCGCCTTGCCGTATACGGTGATCGTGAATCGACCGATGCCTTTGCGCGACGTCTTGATGTCACCGCGATCCCCGAGCGCCGGCTCGAGTACGAATGCGCGTTGCGCATGCTGCGCCAGCCAGCGGATATATCGCGTTGACGAGCGGCTGCCGATCTCTTCGTCGGCATTGATGAAGATGACGGGCAGCAACGGCATCTCGAGGCCGAGGTCGTCGATCGTGCGCAGCGCGACGACGAGCTGGGCAAGCCCGCCTTTCATATCGAACGACCCGGGGCCGTGAATGACGTTGTCGTCGATGCGAAACGGGCGCTCTTCGAGGGTTCCAACGGGCCAGACCGTGTCGTAGTGCCCGATCACGAGTTGCGAGGGGCTGCGCCTGCGGCGCGCCGCGGGACGCGCGTAGATGTGCCGCGGCTTGTCCGGCACACCCGTTTCTCGCGTCTCGAAACCGGCGTCGGCGAGTGCGAGCCGCAACACGCGCCGAACATTGTCGTGTGTCTCGGGGTGGGAGGACGGCGACTCGGCTTCGACGAGATCCCGGATCAGTCCCGTCAGCACGGCTTCCTGGCCGTTCACATGCTCGAGGACCCTGGCCGCTACCGAGGCGTTCATGCCGTTGCTACCTTCTCATCGACTCCGGGAAAGGAAAAGCGTTCGAATGGTCGATCGTCGCGAAGCGACCCGGCGGGAGATACGCGACCAGCGGCGATTCATGGATCGTCTCCTGGTCGTCGGCCTGCGAGTGCCGCAGGAAATCGTCATCGCCCCAGGCCGCGACGATCTCCCCCGTAATCAGGCAGTTCTCGCCGAAACCCTCGACCGTCTTGAAGTGCCGGCACTCGAAATAAAGGTAGCCCTCTTCGATGAAGCGCCCATCGACCTCGCGTGCCGCAAAGGTACGGAAATAGTCGATCACGGGCTTGTGGTCCTCGATGTCGCGCGGCGATGCCGCGAGGCTCGTCATGAGCACCTGCGAGGGTTTCGGGTAACTGACCGTGAACTCGCCCGTGCGCCGGACGTTGCTGCAGGTCGTGTGGCGTGGCGTGCAGACGAAGCCGAAGTAATTCTGCCAGCCCATCGGCGTGACCATGTGCTTGGGGGCGAGATCGAGGGCGCCGTCGGGATCGCGGGTGCCGATCAGCACCAGTGGTGCCACCGTGAAGAACTGGTCCCACACCGGGACGGTCGTGTCCAGCGGGACGACGTTGCCGGGCATCGGAGATTCGTTCATAGCACCACCTGCCGCACATAAACGCCCAGAGTTACAGTAATCCCGCGCTGCGGCGATGCAAATAAGTAGTTATCCCGTTATGCGTTAGTCGTCAGAAACGATAGCCGACCTCAATGCCCCAGGTCCGCGGCGGATCCATCGACGTGAACGGCGTGCCGAACAGGGTGGAGATGTCGCGGATACCGCCCAGCAGCTTCTGGTCGAGCAGGTTCTTGCCCCACAGCGCCGCGGTCCACTTGTCGTCCTCACTCAGCCAGGCAATTCGCGCGTTGAGTTCCTCGCGGTCCTCGTAGAAGCCCGGGAAAACCGGGTCCTCGGAAATTTCGTTGAAAATATAGTCGACCCGCAGGTCGAGTTTGCCCCGTCCGAGTTCGGGCCGCCAGCCGACCGTGACCGTGTAGTCGGTGTCGGTCGAATCGCTCGACGTCTCGGTCACGAGTTCGCCGCTGGCGTTGTAAAACGGCTCCCACGTCGCGTCCGAGTCACGCGTGGTTGTCAGGAAGCCGAGTTGCAGGCTGTCCGTGATCGCCCAGTCGGCGACGATCTCGATGCCCTGGACGTCCTGGTCGCCCGTAATAACGCGCGGGATCGGGTTCGGTTGCCCTGGCGGACGCGTGTCGACGGTACGCTTGCGGCCTTCGACGGTCATGTCGAAGAGGCTGACCTGCAGGCGCAGCCGCTCACCGAAGAAGTTGCCCTTGATGCCGATCTCCGTGCTTTCCGACTCTTCGGGACGCAGGGGGTTGTCGGAGGTCGTGACGTCGAGCGAATCGAAGCCGCCGGCGATGTACCCCGTCGACCAGGACGCGAACATTTGTGCACTGTCGGTCATCTGGAAGCGCGCGACGGCGCGGCCCGACACATTATCCCAGCCGTCTTTCGCGACCAGCGTGCCCGTGCGCGCCTGTTCGTAACCGGGGATCGGCACGAACGCGAGGTCCGGCGTTCCCGGGCGTGCGGCCGTGAACGTGTTCGGCGGGTTGCGCCAGCTGAACGTCTTCGCGTCGTCGCTGTAGCGCAGACCGAACAGCAGGTTCCAGCGGTCGCTGACCCGGAAATCGACGTCGCCGTACAGACCCCAGTTCGTGAAGTCGCCGTCGTTGAAGTAGATCTCGCTCCACGGTGTGCCGGCGTGGCTCGGCCCGAAGAACGGTCCCGGGATCGCGGGCGCGAGCATTTCGTAGAAAAGATCGCCCGAGTCGACAACGTCCTGCGGCGTGACCGGGAACGGCCACTGGCCGACGGACCAGAGGAAATTCAACAGGCCCGCCATCTCGGCCGGATTCCAGAGATGATCGAACGGTGCCCCGAACTCGGCGGCGAGCGAGGCCGTCACGGCACGCATGACCGAATCGGTGTTCGTGCCGATCGGGATCTCCTGGTGCACGTCCTCGTCCGAGTAGTTGCCGCCGAAGACGAGATTGACGCGGTCGTTCGTGAAGCTGAATTGCAGCTCCGAATAAAGGATGTTCGAGTCCTCGATGTTGTCCGTGTCGAGGTAGCGATCGAACTCGGCCGTACCGTCCTCGTCCTGCTTGTTGATCGTTTCGAACGAGCGCACACCGGTGACGAACTTCGTGGACCAACTGTCGTTGATCTCGTGATTCAGCTTGACGTTGGCCGCCCACATCGCCCGACTCTCCTCGCCCCGGACGACGTCGTTGAGGATGTCGTCGCAGCGCGGATCGTCCGGGCAGGCAGACCATTCGCTCAGGCCGACGGCGGGCCGCGGCGCGTTGTCGACGTGATCGGCGTCCCAGGAGACCTGCAGGTCGGTGCGCTCCGACGGCTGCCACAGGACGGAAATGCGCGCGGCGATGTTGTCCTGTTCGCCGGGATCGCGCTCACCGGGGACGAGGTTGGTGAGATAACCATCGCGCCGGTTGCTCAGGATATTGACGCGCGCAAACAGCGTGTCGGACAGCGGCAGGTTGGCCATGCCCTCGATGCGGAACAAATCGTAGTTGCCGACGCGGGACTTGATGAAACCATCGTGCTCCGGGCCCGGCCGGTTCGGCACCATGTGGACGACACCCGCAGCCGCGTTGCGGCCGTACAAGGTGCCCTGCGGGCCTTTCAGGACCTCGACGCGCTGCAGGTCGGTGAACGAGCCTGTCGTCGCCGCACGCGGCACGTAGACACCGTCGTAAAAAGTCGCGACCGACGGGTCACCCCCCGTCGAAATATTGACGCTGGACACACCGCGGATCGTGATCGCCGACTGCGTCGGATTGTCTCCCATCTCGAAGCCGGGGATGTAATCCTGCATCTCCATGAGATTCAGGGCACCGGTCTGTTCGATGTCGCGCGCCGAGAAGACGTCGACGGTCATTGGCACGTCGAGTTCGCTCTGTTCGCGCTTCTGGGCCGTCACCGTGATTTCCTCGAGGACGGCGTCCTCTGCGTCCGCGATCGCAGGCACGGCAAGCACGGCGACGAGGCACGCGGCCGGCCATCCTGCGCCCGCCCGAGCGGCGCGGGTAAAATATTGACACTGCATGAATTCCCCCTGAGAAAAGCGTTATTTACCCCTGCTGCAACCGTTCAATTACTACGGGATTCTCCAGGCCGGTGCAACCGGCCCTGTCTGCTATAGTGGGCTATTACCCCGGAGCATCTCATGGCACAGGCAAAATCGGGCGACACGGTCCGCATCCACTACACCGGCACACTCGACGACGGCACGCAGTTCGACAGCTCGGCCGGCAACGATCCGCTCGAATTCGCTCTCGGCAGCGGCCAGGTCATCGCCGGTTTCGACAACGCCGTCGACGGTATGGCGGTCGGCGAGAGCAAGTCCGTAACGATCCCGCCTGAAGAGGCCTATGGCGAGCGCCACGAGCAACTCGTGCAGCAGGTCCCGAAGACGGCCCTGCCCGACGAGATCGAGCCCGCCGTCGGCATGCAGCTGCAGAGCCGCAGCCCGGAAGGCCACGTCATGAATCTACTCGTAACCGAGATGGATGAGCAGACGATTACGGTCGATGGCAACCATCCCCTGGCCGGCCAGGCGCTGACGTTCGCGATCGAGCTCGTCGAAATCGTCTGAGCGCCCCTGGTGCACGAGCTGTCGGTCTGCCTTTCGCTGCTGGACCAGGTCAGGGCCGTCGCCGCAGAGCGCGGCGCCGCGAAAGTGACGCGCATCGAACTCCGGGTCGGCCCGTTGTCGGGCGTCGAGAGCGACCTGCTGCTGCATGCCTGGCCGATGGCCTCGGCGGGCACGATCGCGGTCGACGCCGAGTTCGTCATCGACGAAACCGACGTCGTGGTCCGCTGCGGCACCTGCGGCGCCGAGACCGCCGCGCGTGCCAATCGCCTCGTCTGCGGCGAATGCGGCGATTTCCGCACGTCGCTGGTCAGCGGCGACGAGATGATCCTGCAGCGCGTGGAACTCGAGGGATCAACAGATCCGGGGTAGCGGGTCGTCCTCGAGTTCCTCGAGGAAACGCTCGCCGCCGAGCGGCGTTTCGAGTATGACGCGTCGTTCCGCCGTGCTGATGCGACCGATGCGTGCGGCTTTCTCGCCTGCCGGCAACGCGCGCCACAGCGCGAGCGCCTCGTCCGCCTGCCGCGGCGCGATTACCGCGACGACGCGACCTTCGCAGGCGAGGTAGTACGGATCGTAACCGAGCATGTCGCAGACCGACTGCACCGGTTCACGAACGGGCACGGTCGCTTCGAAGCGTACGCCGAGACCTGTCGCACGCAGGATTTCGTGGCCGATCGACGCGATGCCGCCGCGCGTCGGGTCGCGCATGAAACGCAGGCCGTCGAACGCCAGCAGCGGCTCGGTCAGCGACATGACGGGCCCGGCGTCGGAGACGAGGTCGCCACGCAGGCCGAACTCCTCGCGCGCCAGCATGACGGCCGTGCCGTGGTCGCCGATCGGCCCGCTGACGAGCATCACGTCGCCGTCGCGTATCCGGTCCATCGACGGCCGCACGCCGGGCAGGCGCACGCCCACGCCCGTCGTCGCCAGGTAGAGGCCGCCGCCCTCGCCGCGGCGCACCACCTTGGTGTCGCCGGCACTGATGCGCACGCCGGCCTCGACCGCGGCTGCGGCAAGGCTCGTCACGATGCGCTCGAGGCGATCGACTTCGAAACCTTCCTCGATGAACGCATTCAGTGTCAGGTACATCGGTCTCGCGCCGGCGACGGCCAGGTCGTTGGTCGTCCCGTGGACTGCGAGCGAACCGATATTGCCGCCCGGAAACTCGAGCGGCTGCACCGTGAAACCGTCGGTCGTGATCATGACTTCGCCGCCGTCGAGATCGATCGGCACGGCGTCCGCCTGCACGTCGATCTCGCTGGCCGACAACGCCTTCGCGAAGACGTCCTCGATGAGTTCGCGCATGAAGCGCCCGCCGTTGCCGTGAGCCAGTGAGATTCGATCGTCGTCCATAGGCCTTCAATCCGGGTGGTGCTCTCTTGCGGCGAGTTCAGCGGCCTGTCCGTAGCTCAGCGCGGCGTCGTTGCAGGGCAACCGGCACGGCAGGTGAACGTCGAAGCCCGCGTCGGCCAGGACGCCGATCGCGATTTCGCTCAACACACGATTCTGGAACACGCCACCGCAAAGACCGACCCGGCTGACACCGTGGCTGTCGCGCGCCGCGTCCGCCTGCGCCAGGATCGTATCCGCCATGCTGGCGTGAAAAATCTCGGCGCGGCGCCGCGGCGCCAGGCTGCGGTCACCGATACAGGCCAGGAGCGGCTGCCAGTCCGAGCGCAGCACGCCGTCGTTGCCCGCATGGAGCGGCAGCCGCACGGCTTGCGCGCGGTCGCGGCACAACGCCTCGAGCATCATGGGCCCTTGCGCCTCGAAACTCGCCTTTGGCAGGTTGCAGATCAGCGCTGCCGCCGCGTCGAACAGCCGCCCTGCCGCACTCGTCGTCGGGCAGTTCAGGTCGTGTTTCCAGGCCATCAGGGCGATGCCCTCGGCATCCGCCGCGCCGCTCCAGTCCAGCCCGCATTCCCAGTGCAGCGCCGCCGCACTGCGCCACGGCTCCCGGCCGGCTTTGTCGCCGCCCGGGAGGCGGAACGTTCTCAGGCTCGCGAATCGCCGCCAGCCGCCCGGCCTGCCCAGCAAGGCCTCGCCGCCCCAGAGAGTGCCGTCGCGGCCGAGCCCGACGCCGTCCCAGGCGAACACGAGCCAGTCGCCGCTATGTTTGCATTCCGCGGCGACGGCGCTCGCGTGCGCCTCGTGATGCCAGACGGTCTCGACCGGCGCCCCTTGTTGCTGCGCCCAGCGGTGAGTCGTGTAGCCCGGATGCGCGTCGCAAACGATGCGGCCGGCGCGCACGCCGTACAGGGACTGCAGGTCCGCCGCCACGCATTCGAAGACCTCGAGGCTGCGCGGGCTGTCCATCTCGCCGATATGCGGCGATACGACGACACGGTCGCCCCAGGCCAGTGCAACCGTACCTTTCATGTGGCCGCCGACAGCCAGCGTCGGAACGCGTTGCCGCCAGGGCAGCACGAGTTCGCACGGCGCGCAGCCGCGACCGATACGTAGCGGCCGCGCGCGGCCCGCAATACGCCGGTAGACCGGGTCGTCGGCGGGACGCACGATCGGCCGATCGTGCTGCAGGAATGCGTCGGCGACCGGGCGCAGCCGGCGTGACGCTTCATCGTTATCCGTCAGGACGGGTTCGCCGCTGATGTTGCCCGAGGTCGCGACGACGGGGCCGCCGAGGGCATCGAGCAGCAGCTCGTGCAGCGGACTGTACGGCAGGAACACACCGATCTCGGCCAGGCCCGGCGCAATGCCCGCTGCCAGGTCGCCGCCGCCGTTGCGCGTCGCCAGCACGATCGGGCGCATCGGGCCCGCCGCGACGTCAGCTTCACAGACGTCGAAATCGACGTAGCGGCGCGCGATGTCGAGACCGTCGTCGCCGGCCACCGGGAACATCACGGCGAGGGGCTTGTGCGGTCGTCGTTTGCGCTCGCGCAGGCGGGCCACGGCGGCTTCATTGCGCGCGTCGCAGACGAGGTGATAGCCGCCGATACCCTTGACGGCGACAATCCGGCCCTCACGTATCGCTGCCACGGCCTGCTCGAGTGCCGCCGCGCCGTCGCCGGCCGTGTCGCTGCCGGGCGCCTCGAAACTGAGGTGCGGACCGCAGCGCGCACACGCGACGGGCTCGGCATGGAAGCGCCGGTCCAGCGGGTCCCGGTATTCCGCCTCGCAATC
>JBFJQO010000081.1:0-9035 GCA_041616535.1 Woeseiaceae bacterium
ATCGTGACGACCATCTCCCAGCGACCGCGCATGTGGAAGCGCACACCGTCGAGCCGGTAGTCGCCGCCGCCGAGTTCCGCCGTCACGCGCGGCTGCGTCGGCAGGCCATGATCGTGGGCCGGCATGCCACCGTCAACCTCGATGACAGCACCTTCGACGGGCTCACCCGACGCCGTCTCGACGTGCAGGATCCAGCTATGCATGCGATTGATGACGGGCGGACCGTCGGGCGTCGTGTAGGTGACGATGACATCGCCGGCACGGGCATCGGGTGCAGCCAGCAGGCCGAGGGCCAGCAACGCCGCACTCCCCGCGCCTGGCAGCCAGCGTCTCAGACGGCCGCTCATGTAGAGGTACTGGATCTGGATCACGATGAGCAGTCCCAGGATGAACGGCCAGTAGCCCCAGCCGGTGAAGCCCACTTCGAACGGAAACACGGCCGCGTACACGGCGTCAGTCCCGGGATTTCGCGCCGAGACGATGCCGATGAAGTCGCCCTCCTCGGCAAACGTGTGCGAGACCGTGTACACGTCCGGCTCGACGAAGGGTGCCCGGTAGAACACGGTCGCCGCATCGAGATCGTCGATGCTCTCGACATCCTCTAGGCGCGCGAATCGCCCCTTGCCGGTCACGTCGCGGATGATACGGAAGTCGACGGCCATACCTTGCATCGCATCGTGCAGGTATTCCATGACGAAGACGCTTTCCGTCGCTTCCGGGAGGTCCTCGCAGAACTGTTCATGGCCGCTGATTCGCGGCTGGTAGATCTTGAAATGAGCGCGCAGGTAATTGACCTTGATGACGCAGATGTCGTCTTCCTCGACGACACCGCCATGTGCCGCGACCGGCTCCCAGGCGATGAGGCCGGCGAGAATCGCGACGAGTGACAACCTGATCCTGCGAATCGGCATTCGTGTATTCTACAAAAATATGTTCCTGGCACTGAGTATCCTCGCCCTGCTTCTCGGGCCGGCGGTCTACACGATAGGCCGCCGGAACCGTACCGCGCGACAAATTCTCGATGGTTTCATCTTCATCACGATCGCCGGTATCGTAACCGTCGAGATCATCCCCGATGCGCTGTCCACAGGCGGCGGCCTCGCATTCGTGGCGCTCGGCCTCGGCCTCGTATTTCCCGCGATACTCGAACGCGGCCTGCACGATTCCTTTCACGCCGCGCACGGGCTCGTCCTGGCGCTCGCCGCACTCGGGCTGGTCATTCATTCGGCGCTGGACGGTATTGCACTGCTGCCGTCGCAAAACGCCGAGCTCGCTTTCGCCGTCATCCTTCACCGCATGCCCATCGGCATGGCCATCTGGTGGTCTTTGCGTCCGAACCTCGGGCTCACGGCTGCGATCGTCGCGTTCGTCATGATTATCGGCGCATCGACGGCCGCCTACGTGATCGGCGCGCCGGTCATCGACCTCGTCGAAGCCCGCGGCGTCGCGTTACTGCAGGCCTTCATATCCGGCTCGCTGATTCACATCGTTGCGTTCGGCGTCAGCCACGATCATGACGGGCACGTGGAACCCGTCGCGCAATTCCAGGACTGGGGGTATCGAACCGGGATCCTGCTCGGCCTGTTCCTCGTCTTTACGACGCCGCAGCTTTATGCCTGACCGGTCGGCTCGCGTTTGCCGTGATACTCGCCGCGATAGAAGATCAGCGGTTCCAGCTGGCGGTCCTCGAAACGCAGCACGCGGCCCACGATGATCAGGTGATCCCCGCCCGCATACCGATACTCGGTGCTGCATTCCAAACAAGCGGCAAATTCCGGGAGTAGCGGGACGCCGTGTTGCCCGGTGCCGCAGTCCAGCCCCGCAAACTTGTCGCCACCCCGTGCGGCAAAGCGAACGGACAAGCTTTGCTGGTGTTCGGCCAGCACGTTGACGGCGAAGTGCTCCGCGTTGGCAAACGCATCGTAGCTCAGCGAATCATTACCGAGGCTCCACAAGACGAGCGGCGGGTCGAGCGATACCGAGTTGAAACTGCTGATCGTCATGCCGACGCGTTGACGTTCGCGGTCCAGCGTCGTCGCCACGGCCACCCCGGTCGCAAAACAACCGAAGGCCCTGCGGATCTGCTCAGGCTCGTCCAACGTCATAGTCGGGCTTCAAGACTCTGTCGAAAAACCAGAACATTGTAGCAATAAAGCCGCCCGCAACGAGGTGCCAGACACCCCAGACCGCGGCAATCGCGGCGGCTCCCCCGAGTCCCTTCAGCTGGCTGAGCAGGATCACCAGCGCGAGCCCGGAATTCTGGATACCGATCTCGAACGTCAGAGCACGCCGCGTCGGCGGGAGGCTGGACAACACCATTCCGGCCACGGCACCCGTCGCGAAGGCCACCGCATTGTGGATCACGACGATCATGCCGAGTAACGGCAGCGCCGGGTACAGGACCGGGAAGAAATAGGCGATGCCGTAAATGATCACACCGATGAGCACGGACACGCCGAGGACGGTCGTGCGCTTGCGGATCTTCTCGGCGACATCCGGCGCTTTGGCCGCAACCACCATGCCGCAGACGAGCGGGACCGCGAGCAGCATCGTCGTCTGCGCGAGGAACAACACGGGGCTGACATCCAGCGACTCGAGGAGGTTGGCCGTCGGTTCGTAGGCGTGCGACCACACGAGAATCGATGCCGGCGTGAGTATGGCCGCCAGCAGGCTCGACGTCGTCGTCAGCGCCACGGATACGGCCACGTTGCCGCGGGACAGGTACGTCAGCAGGTTCGACACCGCGCCGCCCGGGCAGCACGCGACGACGATCATGCCGAGCGCGATCGACGCGGGCGGACTCAGGGCGAGAATCAGCAGGAAGGTCACGAGCGGCAACGCGACCAGCTGCGCGAATACGCCGCCAAAGAACAGCAGCGGTTTCTCCCGCAGGAACGAGAAGTCGTCGACCCGCAGTCCCAGCGCGACACTGAACATGACCAGCATCAGCGCCGCCGCAACACCGGCCTGCCCGATCGGGTCCAGGACGATGCGCAGGCCGTCCAGGGCTGAAATATCCATCGTCAGACCTTAGCACGCCGTCGGGCGGCGATCAGATCGACTCCGAATCCAGGAAAGGCGTGACACCGACGGCCTTGTACAGTTCGTCGGGCTTGTAAGCCGTGCGTCCCTTGATCACGAGCGTCGCGCGCCGGATCGCGGACATGTCCTCGAGCGGATTGCCGTCCACGAGGACAAGATCCGATGCCTTGCCGACACGAATCGAACCCGTTTCCCTTTCGACGCCCACGATGCGCGCGGCATCGAGACTTGCGAGCCTCAGCACCTCGACGTTGGGAATGCCGGCTTCGGCATAGAGTTCGAGTTCGCGGTGAATCGTGAACGCGGCGACGTTGTCGCTGCCCGGCAGAATCTGCACGCCGTTCTCGTGAAGTTTGCGTATCATCGCCGCCTGGTTGACGGCCGATGCGGCCCACTCCTCGACCTTGTCACCCATGTCCATGTCGGTATTGTAGTAGCCGCGCGCCACGATCGGCGGCAGGTGGTCGATGACCGGCGCAAACGTCGGGTTCGGCTCGCCGGCGTGATGCGTAAGCTGTTCCATGAAGATCGCGGCGGTCGGATCGACTGCAACATCGTTCTCCCTGAGCAACGTGATGAAGTCCCGGACTTCCGCCCCGTCGAGGTCGAGACGACCCGCTCTATCGCCGTACAATGTGAATCGCAGCTGCTTGCGCGTGTCCTCGCGGTCGCCCACGAGGAAGTTCAGGAACACCATGTTGATGTGTTGAATCTCGTCGTAGCCTGCACGCACAGCCTGCTCTGCGGACATGAACGCGGGAATGTGTCCTGACAGGCGCATGCCGCGCGCATGCGTGCGCGCCGCGATGTCGTCCACCCAGTCGGGATCGATCGAGCTGTACAACTTGATCTGCAGGTAGCCGTTGTCGGCATAGAAGTCGATGCGTTCGAGCGCTTCCTCGAGCGTCTCGACGGCGTCGCCGGCCGCATAGGGACTCACCATGTCGATGAAGCCGGCCCGGTAGGTATTGGGGCCGATGACCTCGCCCGAATCGAACCTGGCGGTCATCTCCATGATCTGCTCGTGCACGCTGCCGACGTCGCGCACGCTCGTGATGCCGCCCGCGATATTGAGCACGCCCGCCGACAGATCGAAGTGGCCATGCATGTCCCACAATCCGGGAATCAGCGATTTGCCGGCGCCGTCGATGTGCCGGGCGCCGGGTACGTCGATCTGCGCACCCGAAATGGCCGTGATCCGGCCGTCCTCGATCATGACGTAATGATCTTCGCGCAGCCTGCCCTGCTCGACGTCGACGACGTCGACGGCATCGAACACGAGCGGTCCGTCGAGCGCGTAGGCGAGTTCGCCGGCGATGCGTTCGATCATGGCAACGTCCTGCTCGGTCTGCAGCGCGCTCAGCGTGGCCAGCGTCTCGTGACTCCAGCCCTTCGGAATCATGCTCATCCAGCCGGCGAAGTCGAGGACGGCCAGCTCGCGATGTTCGTCGAACCAGCCGTACACGGGCGTGAAGTCGAGACCGAAGATCGCGTACAGGTCCAGGACCTGCGGACCGTCCGGCGTATCCACCTGCGCCGACGTCAGCTTCTCGACGCGGGCCGTGCCCGACGGCAGCAATGCGATCTCGCCGTCGAGGTTCCTGAGTGCCGCCTGCACGAGCGGCGTCAGGACGAGCGCGGCGTATTCGGTCGCGACGTAGAACCCGGGATTGTTCGTCCTGACGCTGCCGCGCTCGCCAGCCGTACTCCAGGACGCGACACCGTCCTCGTAGCGGAACGCCTCGTCGATCGGCGCCTGGAATGCCGAGATACCCGTGATGCGCTGCGCGACCGGCATACCGTCCGGACTCAGTTGCAGCTCGGATTCCACCGAGTACTCGCGGTTGTTCCAGTGGACGAACGAATTGACCGCGATCCTGCCGTCGCCCGTGCGCACGACCGTGGACCGTCCGGCCTCCTTGCCTTGCGCGACCCACTCGAACTCGCTCGTATCGCCGACACTCGGCACCGGCGGCTCCGCCGCCTGTTCGCGGCCGCACCCCGCCGACAGCGCGAGTACGGCAATTCCGACCACGATCCCATTTCTCATCGTTGCTCTCCCGGGGCGATTGCGAGACGTAGTATAGTAGTCGCGAGAATCAGAGTTCACCCCGGGGGTTCCAAGTGAAAAGACTGTCTGCCGCATTCGCGGCATGCGTGGTATTGGCCGTTGGTTGCAGCAAGGATGACGGCGACAGCGGACCGGTGCCGTTCGAAAGTCGCTACCAGCCGCTGCCGTCTGCCGTGACCCTGATCCAGGGCGCCACCGTGCTGACCGGCACGGGCGAGCGGCTCGACAATGCCGACGTTCTCATCGAAAACGGCCGGATCGCCGCGATCGGCGAGGAACTCGGCGCGAACGGCGCCGATGTGGTCCATGCCGCCGGTAAGTGGATCACGCCCGGCATCATCGACGTGCACTCCCATCTCGGCGTCTACCCGTCGCCGGGCACCATCTCGCATTCCGACGGCAACGAAATGACGGCGCCCGTGACGGCACAGGTGTGGGCCGAGCACAGCGTCTGGCCGCACGATCCCGGCTTTACGACGGCGCTTGCCGGCGGCGTCACGGCGATGCAGATCCTGCCGGGATCGGCCAACCTTATCGGCGGGCGCGGCGTGACGCTCAAGAACGTGCCCGGCCGCAACGTCATGGACATGAAGTTTCCGGGTGCGCCGCACGGACTGAAGATGGCCTGCGGCGAGAACCCGAAACGCGTTTACGGCGCACGCAGCCAGGCGCCGGGCACGCGCATGGGCAACGTTGCGGGCTACCGCGCCGCCTGGATCGAAGCTGCGGAATACCGCGACAAGATCGAGGCCGCCGAGAACGGCCAGGGCGAAGCACCGACCCGCGATCTCAGGCTCGAGACGCTGATGGGCGTCCTCGAGGGCGAGATCATCGTCCACAATCATTGCTACCGCGGCGACGAGATGTCGATCATGCTCGACGTCGCGCGCGAGTTCGGCTACAAGGTCGGCACGTTCCACCATGCCGTCGAGGCGTACAAGATCGCCGACCTGCTGGCCGAAGCCGACACCTGCGCGGCCATGTGGGCCGACTGGTGGGGCTTCAAGATGGAGGCTTACGACGGCATTCGTGAGAACGTCGCGCTCGTCGACAAGGCGGGCGCCTGCGCCATCGTGCACTCCGATTCGGCGATCGGCATCCAGCGGCTGAACCAGGAAGCGGCCAAGGTCATCGGTGCGGCCGCCCGGGCCGGCATCGATTTTCCGCCCGAGCACGCGGTTCGCTGGATCACGGCGAATCCGGCGAAGTCGCTCGGCATCCTCGGGCAGACCGGCACGCTCGAAGCGGGCAAAATGGCCGATCTCGTTATCTGGAACGGCAACCCGTTCAGCGTCTACACGCGCGCGGAGCGCGTCTACATCGACGGCGCCCTCGCGTACGAACTCGGCAACGACGACGTCAACCCGGTCACCGATTTCACACTCGGCACGGCCGCGGCCGCGGGAGGTGCGCAATGAGGCGTCTCCCGATGATTCTGGCCCTGCTCGTACTCGCAACGCCGGCTGCCGCCGGGACGACGGCAATCGTCGGGGGCAAGATCCACACCGTGGGTCCGCAGGGCACGATCGAGAACGGCACGGTGCTGATCGTCGATGGGCGCATCGCGGCGGTCGGCAATGACGTCCGCATTCCCGGCGATGCCGCGACCATCGACGCCACGGGCAAGATCGTTACGCCCGGCCTGTTCTCGCCGTTCGGCTATCTCGGTCTCGTCGAGGTCGGCCTGTCGGCCGGCCCGCTCGATCACGCGCAGCGCGGCGAGCAATTCACGGCCGGTTTCGATATCGCCGATGCCTACAACCCGCGCTCCACCCTCATTGCGATCAATCGCATCGAAGGCGTGACGCGCGCCGTGATCGCCCCGTCGCCGGCTTCTCCGGACGAGACCGGCAGCGGGCATGTCATCGCCGGGCTCGCCGCGGTCGTAAATCTCGGCGACGGCGACGCAATCGACCAGCGGCGTGCCGCCGTCGTCGTCGCGCTCGGCGAGCGGGGCGCCGCGCTCTCGGGCGGCTCGCGTGCCGGAGCCTGGCTGCGCCTGCGCAATGCACTCGACGAAGCGCTCGACTACCGCCAACACAAGGGCGATTACGAGCGCGGTATGCGCCGCGAGTATGCGCACAGCGTCACGGATCTCGAGGCGCTGCAAGGCGTCATCAACGGCAATACACCACTCATCGTCGGCATCAACCGCGCCAGCGACATCGAGGTGTTGATCGATTTCGTCGACGATTACGGCGTCAAGGCGATCATCTCGGGCGGCGCCGAGGCCTGGATGCTCGCCGACGAGCTTGCGGCCGCGGACATCTCCGTCATCGTCGGCCCAAGTGCGAACCTGCCCGGCAGCTTCGACGCGATCAACGCGCGATTCGGTTCCGCGTCGGTCCTCATCGATGCAGGCGTCAGGGTCGCCATTGCCGATGGCGACGCGCGCACCCACAACGCACGCAACATGACGCAGTCCGCAGGCAACGCTGTAGCGCACGGGCTGGACTGGGATGCCGCACTGCGCGCGATTACGCTGACACCGGCAGAGATCTACGGCATGGCGTCGGTGACGGGCAGCCTCGAGACCGGCAAGGCGGCCGACGTCGTGATCTGGCCGGGCGATCCGCTCGAACTGACCCACTTCCCCGAACAGGTCTTCATCAATGGAGAGGCGGTGCCGATGCACAGCCGGCAGACGTTGCTCAGGGACCGGTACCTGCAGACAGACGGGCCGCCGGCCTACCGCGACTGACGGCGTCGCGTTCGAGGTCGATAACGCGGTCCGCTGCACGCAGCACGAGCAGGCTGTGTGTGACGACGATGCGCGTTATGCACAGCCTGCGCAATGTATGAATCACGAGGCGCTCGTTATCCTCATCGAGCCCGCTCGTGAATTCATCGAGCAACAGCAGTCGCGGTTGCCGGTACAGGGCGCGTGCAAACAGCACGCGCTGCGCCTGCCCGGTTGACAGCGCGGAGCCCAGGTCGCCGATGCGCGTCTCGTAGCCCATCGGCAGACGCTCGATATCCCCGTCGATGACGGCCAGTCCGGCCGCGTGCCGGATGCGCTTGCGATCGGGCGACGCGTCGAACAGTGCGATATTCTCTGCAATCGAGCCGGCCACCAGCGCATCGTCCTGGAACACGGTGCCGAGCTGGCGACGCAGGACCGTGATGGGCCAATCCGCGGCCGGCCGGCCATCGTAGTGAATGACGCCACTTGTCGGCGTTTCGATGCCTGCGATGAGCCGCAACAGCGTGCTCTTGCCGCAACCGGAGCGGCCCCGTATCGCGACGAACTCGCCGCCGGCCACGCCGAGCGACAGGTCGTCGACGATCCGCTGCGAAGACCCTTCATAGGAAAAGGACAAGGCCCGCAGCTGAACGTCGCCTGCCAGTCGTGGCAGCTCGCCCTCGGGTGCACGGGCGATTTCGCGCTCGTTGAAGACGATGTCGGCAAGCCGGTCGAGCGGCACGCGCAGCAGCAGGAACTCGAACACGCGATTGACGACGCCGCCCGTGCGGGCGACGAACATGCCGGCGTAGGCCACGAACGCGGACAACATGCCGATCGAGAGCTCGCCCTGGACGACGCGCGTCGCGAGCAGGAAGACCACGGCAAGATGCAACGCCTGGAACACGCCCTGCCGGATACCGTTATCGACGATGCGCAGGTTGCCGACGCGGAGTTGCGCGTTGATGCGACCGGCCAGCCGGTCCTGCCAGGCGCGCGCCCGTTCGGATGCGCCCCCCAGCAGCTTGATCGACTGCGCGGCGCGCAGCGATTCGAGCAGGTGTGTCTGCGTCTCCGCTTCCGCCCGCACGAGATCATTCGCCTGTTCGAGCGACAGACGGAAGATCGCGGCGCGCCAGATCACGTACAGTACGGCGGCCGTGACGACGATTGCCGCCAGTGTGGAGTCGTAGGCGAACATCAGGCAGCACACGAAGATCGTGAAGACGGTGTCTATCA
>JBFJQO010000082.1:0-9024 GCA_041616535.1 Woeseiaceae bacterium
AACCGACTGCTGGCGGCGGCGCGTCACGCGGTCAACACGCGCCGCGTCCCCCTCGACTAAGGCAAATCGAGCCAGCTCAGCGGCGACTTGGAGAGCGCCACGCCGGCGATGTACGCAAACGCCGCGACGGCGGCGACGAATGCGGTCGCCCGGATCGGCTTCGTACGGCCGCGCTTGATTGCGATCGTGCCGAGCACGATGTAGGCGAGAAGGCCGGCGAACTTGGCGAGCAGCCACGACTGCGCGAACGGATTGAGGTGCAGAATCCAGAGCATGCCGATGCCAGCCAGCAGCAACACGGCGTCGACGACATGCGGCGCCACTTTGGTGACGCGGTGCTGCAGCCGCGCCGACCCGGTCAGCATCCAGTACCCGCGCAGCAGGAATCCCGAGATCGTGGCAACCGCGGCGATCGTGTGCGTGTACTTGAGTAGCACATAGCTCATGGCGGCGCATTGTAGTGCATAAGTCCTAATACCTATGGTCGTGGCAGGCAATTGGCGCCACAGTTATCGGGTTCACAGCCAACTACTAGAGCGCGGTAGGAAGCTGTAACGGCGGGGCCCGGCAAAGTCGGGCCCCGTTTTTCTTGTTTCAGGGAGACTGTTGCCCGATGGAGCGTGCCGGGTTCAGGCCGCTTCGTGCCCTTCGAGTTCGACCGGTGTCTGGAACCAGTCGGGCTTGATGATCAGCATGTCACAGGGCAGGTCTTCGAGCGTGCGCTCCGCCGTCGCGCCGATGAACAGGCGTTTCCAACGGTTGCGGGCGACGGCGCCCATGATGACGACGTCCGCTTCAAGTTTTTCCGCGATGAGCGGCAGTTCCTCGTGCGTCAGTCCGGCAACGAGGTGGGCCTTGCCCTTGTCGATCTTGTGGAAATCGGTGATCTCGTTGAAGCGCTTCTCGTGATCCTCGTGCATCTGCTGCTCGATCTCGTCGAACGGCAGCGATACGGGAATGTAGGCATTGGCCGTGGCCGTCGCCACCGCGATGCGCGGATCGTAGGCATGGAATGCATGGACGTCGCCGCCGACCCTCTCCGCGATCCCCTTGGCAACGTGCAGGATCTCGTCGTCGAGCGCGGCGGGCTTGTCGTGCTGGTGCATCGGATCGATGGCCGCGATAAATTTCGGCATCGCGGACATTTCCACGGGCTTGACGAGCCACAGGGGCATCGGGCAGGTCCGGATCAGGTTCCAGTCCGTATTGGTCAGCAGTGCGCGCGTGACGGCGGAGTGATGATGCGTGTCCTTGACGACGATGTCGGCTTGCGACTCGATGGCGTGCCGGACGATGCCCTCATAGAGCGGATGATCCCAGATCGCGCTCGTCTTGACGACGACGCCGTCGGACCGCAGGGGTTCGGCCAGCGTTTCGAGGTGTTTCTCGTGATTCCGGATGACTTCGTCGCGCGCTTTCTCGAGCGACGGCGAGTCGAACAGCCGGTCACCGCTCAGATATTCGTTGTAATAGCAGACGAGCAGTTCGAGTTCGACTTTGCAGGCCCTGGCGAGCCAGGCGGCGCGGCGTAATGCGGGTTGGTCGGCGACGGTAGGGTCGACTACGGCGAGAATCTTATTGATTTCTTTCATGTTCGCACCCGACAAACGAATTCTGGCCCCGCTCCGGGCTCAAAAAGAGAATACCCCCGAGGGTTGAGGTTTCCATAAGGCGACATGCCTAGGATGTATCGGAATCTACCTACAGATATCCTAAGTGCTTTTACTAATTACGAGACGACGCCGCCTGCGATTACAGTCTGGTACGGATTTCGTTCAGGAGGCGAGCATGCCGGGTGCACAACATGGGGATGTCAGGAAGGCTCTCGAGCAGAAAAAGAAAGAACTGACCGTCCGCCTCGAGAAGATAAATGCGAATCTCCGGCGCGGCTACGAGGCGGATTCAAAGGAGCGTGCGAAGCAGCTCGAGGACAACGAGGTCGTCGATGCGCTCGGCAACGAAGCGCGCGCAGAGCTGATGAAGATTACCTCGGCCATGCAGCGGCTCGAAGCAGGCGATTACGGCCTCTGTATCGAATGCGGCCTGCCCATCAACGAAGGGCGCCTGGAAGTCTACCCTTACGCCGAAGAGTGCATCGACTGCGCGGAATTCGAAGAGCACCGGAAACGGCACTCCTGAGTATTCGCCGCCCTAGGCCGTCATATGCATCTTGACGAGATCGGCCAGCGATCTCGCCTGCATCTTTTCCATGACCCGCGCGCGGTGAATCTCCACCGTGCGCTGGCTTACGCCGAGTTCATAGGCGATGACCTTGTTCGGCTTGCCCGTTACGACGAGATCGAAGACCTCGCGCTCGCGATTGGTCAGCCGGTTGAGGCGTTCGTTGACCTGGGCGTGCTGCTGCTGTTCCTCGCGCCGCTCCTCGTCGGTCGCGAGCGCCTGACGAATGCGGTCGAGCAGCTCCTGGTCGCGGAACGGCTTCTGGATGAAATCCACGGCGCCTTTTTGCATGGCTTCGACCGCCATCGGCACGTCGCCGTGCCCCGTTATGAAGATGATCGGCAACGTGTTGCCGCGCTTGATCAATTCTTCCTGGAGTTCGAGTCCGCCGAGTCCGGGCATGCGTATGTCGAGGACGAGACAACCGGGACGCTGCTCGGTGACTTGTTGCAGGAACTCGTCGCCGGAAGCGAAAATCTCGTGAACGAGATTGACCGAGTCCATGAGCGCCTGCATGGCGAAACGAATCGCCGCATCGTCGTCAACGATGAAAACTGTGGGTTTTTGTTCCGAATGTGCAGCCATGGGGCGTGATTGGACCAGATTGGGGACGAATTTGCGAGTCCCTTGCCCGTCCGATACGTGACAATCGGCCGAGATCAGTCCAGTCGTTTCGTAAATCTCAATGCGGCGGCGGTCATCGCGACGGCCGTGAAGATGCCGAGGGCGATCAGCTCGGGGTAGAGGTCGGCAAGGGCGGCCTCGCGCAGCATGATGCCGCGGGTCAGCCGGATGAAGTGCGTCGTCGGCAGAATCTCGCCGAGAAAGCGCGCAAAAGCGGGCATGCCGTCGAACGGGAAGACGAATCCAGACAGCAAAATGGACGGCAACAGGACGAAAAACGTCATCTGCATGGCCTGGAACTGGGTTCGCGCTGCCGTCGAGATAAACAGGCCGAGCGCGAGGTTCGCGGCAATGAACGCGCACGCCGCGAGATACAGCTCGACGATGCGGCCGCGGATCGGGACCTGGAACAACAGGTCGCCGACGACCAGGATCAGCGCCAGCTGGATCATGCCGATGGCGATGTAGGGCAGGACCTTGCCGATCATCAGCTCCGCGGAACTGACCGGCGTGTTGATCAGCAGTTCGAGGTTGCCGCGCTCGCGTTCGCGCACGATGGCAACGGCCGTGAACAGCATCATCGTCAGCGTCAGGATGATGCCCATCAGGCCGGGAATGACGTTGACCGGGGTGCGACGCTCGGGATTGTAGTAGGCGCGTACCTCGACGTTGTCCACGCGCTGCTCGCGCGCGCTCGTGTCGAACGCAACCGGCATCGCTCGAAGTTGGCGTGCGACGCCCGAGATCGTCGGATCTGAGCCGTCGACGAGCAGATGCACGGCCGGACGCATCGGGTCGATGACGCGGCGCTCGAAGTCGGCCGGGATCACGACGCCGACCGAAACCTGGCCCTGGCGCAGGCGCTCCTCGAGGAGCGTCGGCGTGTCGACCTGCTCGACGACGTTGACGACCTGCGTCTCACGCAGCTCGGCGAGAAACTGGCGCGACAGGTGCGTATCGGCCTGGTCGACGACCGCCGTGCTCAGGTTGCGGACGTCGGTGTTGATGGCATAGCCGAACAACAGCATCTGGATGACGGGTATGCCGACGATCATGCCGAACGTCAGGCGGTCCCGGCGCAGCTGACGGACTTCTTTCTTCGTGATGGCGAGCAGGCGTGACAGCGAGTTCACGAGACGCGCACCTCCGGGCCCATGGTCACGGCGACGAACACGTCCTCGAGCGAAGCCGTGGTCAGGCTCACGTCGGCTGCGACACCGTGCTTGTCGAGATGCCGGCGAACGACGGCCACGGGTTCGTCGAATTGCTCTGGAATGAGGACGCGCAGGCGAACGCCGAGCTGCGTGACACTGGCAATGTGCTCGGCGCAGTCGAGTGCTTTTTGTGCTTGGTAGGGGTCGTCTGCCGTGACCTCGACGATGTGCATGCCCGTGCTCGCCTGCAGCTCCCGGGGCGTGCCGTCGGCGACCTTGACGCCGCGATCGAGAATGGCGAGCCGGTGGCAGCGCTCGGCCTCGTCCATGTAGTGCGTCGATACGAGGATCGACGTGCCACCCTCGGCGAGGCGAAACAGGTTGGCCCAGAAATCGCGCCGGCTCTGCGGATCGACGGCGCTCGTCGGCTCGTCGAGCAGCAGCAGCTCGGGGTGGTGCAGCACGGCGCAGGCCAGCGCGAGGCGCTGTTTCTGGCCGCCGCTCATCGTGCCGGCGAGTTGCCCGTGCTGTTCGAGAAGATCGTACTTCGTGAGCAGCTCCTCGATCCGCGCCGAGCGCTCCGGCCGCGGGAACGAGTAGATCTCGGCGATGAACTGCAGGTTCTCGAGCACGGTCATGTCGCCGAACAACGAGAATCTCTGGGTCATGTAGCCGATACGCGGTTTGAGATCGTGCGCCGAACCCGGCACCTCGGTGCCGAGCACCGTCGCCGAACCTTCAGTCGGGGTGAGCAGCCCGCACAGCATGCGGATCGTCGTCGACTTGCCCGAGCCGTTGGGACCGAGGAAACCGTAGATCTGGCCGCGCGGCACCCGGAGGTCGAGTTGGCTGACGGCCTTGAGGTCGCCGAAGTGTTTCGACAGGCCGCGTGCCTCGATGGCGTAGTCGGGCGCCATCGTCAATCGACCTGGAAGCGTGCTTCCACGGGCACGCCATCGGGCAGGCGCTCGCCGTCGACCTCGAGGTCGATCTTGGCGACATAGCTCAGGCGCCCGCGATCGCGCTCGGTCAGGGCGAAATACGGCGTGAATGCGGCGTCTCCCGATACCCAGCGCACGCGTCCTTCGAGCGGCGCGTCGAGACCGTCGACGGACACCTGCGCACGCGTTCCCGGCCGGACGTGCACGCGCAGGCGCTCGGGCACGTAGACCCGTGCATAGGGCTGCTCGCCGCCGAGCACGACCATAAGCGGCTGGCCCGGCGTCGGCCGCTCGCCGAGCTCGAACAGGCGCGAGTCCGCGATGCCGTCGACCGGCGAGCGAATCGTGTGCCGCTCGGCATCGATGCGCGCCACGTCGCGGCGCGCGGCCGCCTGCCGGACCGACTGCTCTGCCTGGGTGAGTTCCTCGACGGTCGTTCCGGCCAGCAGCTCCTCGAGCTGGGCGAGCCGCAGCTTGCGGTTCGCCTGTGCGGCGTCCAGCGCGGCCCGAGCGCGGTCGAGCAGGTCGGGCGAGGCGAGCCCGCGCGCATGCACCTCGCGGACTCGCTCGAGTTCGCTCTCGCGGAATTCGAGGTCCTGCGTCGCGCCTTCCAGGTTGGCGCGAGCCGCCGCGATTTGCTCCGAGCGCGGCCCGCGCACGAGTTCGTCGCGGCGGGCCTGGGCCTGCCCGAGCACGGCTTCGGCCTCGGCGAGTCGCGCCAGCGCACGCGTGCGGTCCTGTTCGATCAGCACCTGGCCGGCCGTGACCGCGTCGCCTTCGGCCACGGCGACGGCGGTGACGGGTTCGCCGGACTCGGCCGTGAGCTCGATTCGATCGGATGCGAGCGAACCGATCACGCGGTTCGGATCGTCGTCGCCGCAACCGGTAACGAGGGCAGAAAGCAGCAAGATGGATACGAGTTTGTTCATCGGGTTTGCTCCGCTCACGCTTTCAGTTGCGCGAGCAACATGTTCACCTGGGTTTCCATGAGCCGGTCGGTGTCGAGCGGCTTCTCGGCGAAGACCAACCGCCAGATCATCGACAGCATCATCGGTGCCAGGAACAACTGCGGCTGGATGCTGCGCGCCTCGGGCTTGAATTCGCCGCGCCGGACACCGCGTTCGACGAATCGTTCTATCGCGTCCAGCCCGCGCGCGACGACGTTGTCGAAGTAATAGTCCACGAGATCGGGATGGCGGGCGCCTTCCGAGATCAACAGGCGAATCACGATCGCGATCGGCGAGCCGGGCACGCGACGCATGAAATCGAGCAGCGGGCCGCGTATGAACGCCTCGGAAGACAGCTCGGTCGACTCCACGTCGTTGAGCAGCGCGTCGACGCGGCGCACGACGACGTTCCTGACGACGGCCTTGAACAGGTCTTCCTTGGTCCTGTAGTAGAGGTAGATCAGCCCCTTGCTGACGCCCGCGCGACGCGCGACGTCGTCGATGCGCGCGGCCGCATAGCCGCTTTTTGCAAATGTCACGAACGCGGCGTCGGCGATTTCGCCGGGTCGGTCTTCCTTCCTGCGCTGGTATTTCGGTTCGGTCGCCACAACGGCCACTTACTGACTCCAAGGTCAGTAATTATAGTTACTGACCGGGCAGTCAGCAAGTGATGGACGTCGCAAAATCCGTCCAGATCGGCATAATTCGCGGCATGTTCACGTACATCGACCCCACCGTGCGCAAGCGCCTGGCCGAGCAGGGCACGCTGTTCCAGATCGACCGCGACGGCAAGAAACTCGTCCAGGGCACGACGTCCGGCGGCCATACGATCAGCATCCTCGGGCCGATCCCGATGCCGCTGCACCTCTGCGGCGACCGCTTCGACGTGCAGTGGTATGCCTGCGTGCGCAACACCGACCTCGGCAAGATCGAGGAACTCGCCGACGACCTGAAGGCGCAGGAGGCGCAACGCTCGTTCGCAACGCTCGCCTCGTACATGGCCGTCAACAGCGTAATGGTGATCGGCGACCCGGCCGCGTGGAGCAACCCGCTGGTGCGCGTCCATTCGAGTTGCCTGACCGGCGACGTGTTCGGTTCAGAGCGCTGCGAATGCGGGCCGCAGATGCACACGGCGCTGGAGCGCATCACGTCGGAAGCCTCCGGCGGCATGCTCGTCTACATGGCTGGCCACGAAGGCCGCGGCATCGGCTTGTGGGCCAAGGCGGCGACCTACCTGTTGCAGGATGGCGGCGAAGACACCTACCAGGCCAACCGTTCGCTCGGGCTTCCCGACGACTCGCGGGATTTCAGCGATGCAGGGTCACTGCTCAAGTTCTTCGTCGGCGACCGGCCGTTTCGCCTGCTGACCAACAACCCGAAGAAAGTGGATGACCTCAACGCGTTGGGCCTCGCACACATAACGCGGGTCAAGCACGTCATCGGCGTGACCGACTGGAACCGCCGGTACATGAGCGCCAAGAAGGCGCGCGGTCACAAGCTCAGCGCCGACGACATCTCGAACGGCTAATCACTGCCGCCACAGCCGCATGTTTGCGGCCCGCGGCTCGCCGGGCGTGCTGCGATACGGATTGATGTCGATGCCGCCGCGCCGCAGGTAGCGTGCGTGCAGGCTCAGTTTCGTTGACCCGCATTGCTCGAGGATGTCGACGAACATGCGCTCGACGCAGGCCTCGTGAAAATCCTGGTGCCCGCGAAACGACACGACGTACTGCAGCAACGATCCGCGGTCGATACGCGGGCCCGCGTACGCGATCTCGAGGCTGCCGATGTCGGGCTGGCCGGTCACGGGGCAGAGGCTGCGCAGCAGGTGCGTGTGCAGGCACTCCTCGACCGCGTCGGCGGCGTCGGCGTGCAGCAGTCCGGTGTCGACCTCGTACGACGCGCAGTCCACCCTGAGCGTGTCGATGCAGTCGCCGCCGAGGCCGCCGAGCGATACGTCGGGATTCAGGCGGACGCCGATGCGCGAACCCGCGCAGGCGCCGAGGTCGCGCTCGATGGCATCGACGACTGCGGAATCGTTCGCGAACTCCGTCATCGCGAAGGAACCGAGGTAGAGCTTCAGCGACTTGGATTCGATGAGGTTGGGCGAGGCCGCGGGGACGCGCAATTCGGCCGTCGCGACGCGCGGCAGGCCGCCGGGGACGAGCCAGGTCAGCTCCCAGGCATTCCAGATGTCCTCGCCGGCAAACGGCAGCGGCTCCGCAATCCCGAGCGGTTTGCGGCTGTTGGCCCGCGAAATCGGGCAGAGCACCTCCGGTGCGTAATTCTGCGGATAGCCGGTTTCCCGACCGAGCGGTAACTTGATGTTTGTCACGGCAGTATTCTGCAGTAAATCCCGTGTAAGATACTCGCCTTTTTTCTCTCCGAGTCCAGCATGAGCCCCTCCCAGATCAACGACGCCACCGACCGCGGCTACATTATTCCGATCGGCGGCGCAGAAGAGAAACTCAACAATCCCGAAATTCTCGATCGCTTCGTCGACGTCTGCGGCGGCAAGGAGTCGCGCATCGGCATCATCCCGACAGCGTCGGAGCTCGAGGACACCGGGCGCAATTACGAGAAACTGTTCCGCAAACTTGGCTGCAAGCACGCGCGCGTGCTGCATTTCGTGACGCGCGAGGATTGCCAGTCGGACGATGACCTGGGCTACATCGAAAAATGCGATGGCGTATTCATGACCGGCGGCAACCAGCTCCGCCTGTCGACGACGATCGGCGGCACAGCGATCGCGCAGGCGATCCGGCGCCGTAATGCCGAAGGAATGCACGTGGCAGGCACGTCGGCCGGGGCCGCGTTTATGCCGGAGCACATGATCGCTGGGGGGCGTGAAGGCAGCACGCCGAGTCCCGACATGGTGACGATGGCGCCGGGCCTCGGACTGACGAACGCCTTTATCATTGACCAGCACTTCCGCGAACGCGACCGCCTCGGCCGCCTGCTGACGGCGCTCGCTTACAACCCGTTTGCGGCCGGCCTGGGTCTCGACGAGGACACGGCGGCCTTCATCAAGCCCGGCGACGCCCTCGAGGTGGTCGGCACGGGTGGCATTACGATCATCGACCCGAGCGATTTGAAGTATTCTTCGATGGACAAGGCGCGCCGCGGCGAGCCGGTCAGCCTGATCGGAGTGAAGCTGCACATTCTCGTCGCGGGCGG
>JBFJQO010000083.1:0-8940 GCA_041616535.1 Woeseiaceae bacterium
ACCGTCAGGCGGTTGGTCTCCTCGGCGGCACGAACGTCGGCCGCGTGATGCTGGGCACTGCAGCCGGCCAAGGCAGCGGCGGCCAGGGCGAGCATCGACAGTAGGGTTCGGATGTTCATATCTCGTACTCCAGGTTGACTGCCATCAAGGCATAGATGATACGCCCTAAATTGCATCGATCATGAGCGGAACCTGATGATTTCCTAAGGGCTGACATCGGTCCGTCAGCCGGCGCGACTCACTCGATGTCGGGCTGCCAGTCGTGCCCGACGTCCAGGCACTCCTCGACCAGCCACTTGAACTCGGCGAAGCTGTCGACGATCGCGTCGGGCTGGTGAGGGTGCCGCTCGGTGCCCGGGAAGATCTTGTTGATCCAGGCGTGGTTCCAGCCGGCACCGTTGAAGAACACCGACGTGACCCCGGCCCGCTTGGCTGCGATGACGTCGGTCGTGCTGTCGCCGACATACCAGCAGTCGAGCCCCGGCTCTGCGCCGAGATTGCCGAGCGCTTTCAGGATCGGGTCGGGGCTCGGCTTGCGCTTGCCCGTGTCGCAGCCGCAGACCGTCGTCTCGAACAGCGCCGCCCAGGCGCCCTCGTCGACGAGGGCGAGCTCTTTTTCGAAGAACTCGCGGTCGCGGTTGGTCAGGATGCCGAGCTGCACGTCGAACGCGCGCATCTCGATCAGCAGTTCGCGTTCGCCGCCCTCGAAGGGCCGCGCCTCGCCGTAGTGGTCGCGGTAGGCGTCGTTGAACGCCGCGTGCGCGACCTGTTTCGCGGCCTCGTCGTAGCCGAACAGCACCTCGAAGATGTCGGTGCGCGAGATGCGGCGCGCGGCCTTGATCTTGGGGTGCAGCTGCCGGTACTCGCGCACATAGTGGACGAGCTTCGCGTCTTCGGGCGTCTTGCACTCGTCAGGGGGCACCAGGTGGTCGAGCAGCCCGAGTTCGTCGAAGCGGGCCAGCGCGTCGTCAACGGCGTTGTACATCGCATCGAGCGTGTCGACGAGCGTCGCGTGCCAGTCGAACAGTACGACACGAGGCGCGACCAGCGCGCGGGCGGCTTCGTCGAGTTCACGCAACATGCCGCGAGTCTACCCCGAAAGGCGCGGCGGGCGCCCCGGCCGACCTAAGTCTTAACAGTTTGCGGCCCTTTCCGGGCGCGGACGCGCTAGAATTTCCCCTCCTTCGATAAGAAAGGAAGAAAAAGATGAAACAGCAGAGGCACATCACGAAGCGACTCACTTTCCTGGGGATGCTCGTCTCGTTGCTGGCTTTCGCGGCATGTGAACAGCAGCAGCAGGCGGCGGCACCTCAGGAAAGCCAGGCGGAGAAGGAAGTCATCGTCTGGAAGCTGGCGCAGACCTGGGGGACCGGGTTCCCGATCTTTGGCGATGCCGTGATCAAGATGGCCGACATGGTCAAGGCGATGTCGGGCGGCGAGCTCGAGATTCGTATCGACTCGGCCAACAAGCACAAGGCGGCGCTGGGCATCCTGGACATGGTCAAGGCCGGCCAGTACGAGATGGGGCACTCCGCGTCGTACTACTGGAAGGGCAAGGACGCGAACACCATGTTCTTCTCGACGATGCCGTTCGGCATGATCGCGCCCGAGCAATACGCGTGGTTCTACTACGGCGGCGGCATGGAGCTCATGAAGAAGGTGTACGAAAAGCACGACGTCTACTCCTTCCCGGGCGGCAATACGGGCAACCAGATGGGCGGCTGGTTCCGCAAGGAGATCAACTCGCTCGAGGACTTCCAGGGACTCAAGATGCGCATCCCGGGCTTCGCCGGCGAGGTGCTGGCCAAGCTCGGTGTCGTCGTGACGAACATCGCGCCCGGCGAACTCTACACGGCGCTCGAGCGCGGCACGATCGATGCGCTCGAATGGGTCGGACCCTCGCTCGACCTGAACATGGGATTCCAGAAGATTGCGCCGTACTACTACACGGGATGGCACGAGCCCGCGACGGAGCTGCAGTTCATGGTCAACAAGGAAGCGTTCGACGGGTTGCCTGATCATCTGCAGGAAATCCTGACGATCGCGATGCAATACGCGGCGTACGACATGTACGCGCGCTCCTACCATGACAGCGCGGTCAACTGGGCGTCGATCGAGGAGGAATTCCCCGAGGTCAAGATCCGCACGTTCTCGCCCGAGATCATCGCGGCGATGAAGAAGGCCAACGAGGAGCTGCTCGCCGAAAGCGCGGCGGCCAACCCGGAGTTCAAGGAGATTCTCGACTCGCAGAAGGCGTACATGAAGATCGCGCGCAAGTGGACCGAAATTTCCGACTACGCGTATCTCAAGGACAACCTCGAGTAATCGCGCACGGGCTCCCGGCACCGGCCGGGAGCCCGTCGTCGCGACCCGTAAGTATTCATGCTCCTGCGCCTAGAGCGTTACTTCGATCGCTTCTCCGACGTGATGGGGTGGATCGCCGGTGTGCTCAACCTGGCGATGCTGGTCAACGTCTTTTACGACGCGATCATGCGCTACTTCTTCAGCACGGGCTCGATCGCGCTGCAGGAAATGGAATGGCACCTGTTTGCCATGGTCTTCCTGTTCGGCATCGCGTATGCGCTGAAGGAAGACGGCCACGTACGCGTGGACGTGCTCTACGACCGGTTCTCGCCGCGCGCCAAGGCGATCGTCAACATCGCGGGTACCGCGTTGTTCCTGTTGCCGCTCAGCGTCCTGATCGTCGAGGGCTCCGTCTGGTACGTGAATGAGGCGTACACGTCGGGTGAGGTCAGCGGCGATCCGGGCGGCTTGCCGTATCGCTGGCTCATCAAGCTCGTGATCCCGGCATCCTTCGTCTTCCTGATTGTCTCGGCGGCCGGGTTCGTGATCCGCAACATCAACATCCTGCGCGGCGTCAGCAAGCCGCCCGACCGCGACCCGCTGCAAACCGGCGGCGCCATATGATCGGGCTCGTCATGTTCGCCGTCGCGCTCGTTCTGCTGCTCGTCGGCTTCCCCGTGGCGTTCACGTTCGGCGGTGTTGCCGTTTTCTTCGGCCTGCTGGCCGAGGGGCCCGAGATCTTCTCGCTGATGCCGCATCGCATCTGGTCGATCATGAACAACACGATCCTGATGGCGATCCCGTTGTTCATCTTCATGGGCATCGTGCTGCAGAAGTCGGATCTCGCCGAACGCCTGCTCGAGTCGATGGGTTTCCTGTTCGGCAAGGTGCGCGGCGGCATCGCGATCTCGACGATCCTGGTCGGCGCACTGCTGGCTGCCTCGACGGGCGTCGTCGGCGCGAGCGTCGTCGCGATGGGTGTCATCTCGCTGCCCGTCATGCTCAAGTACCGTTACGACAAGCGCCTCGCCACGGGCACGATCTGCGCGGCGGGCACGCTCGGCCAGATCATCCCGCCGTCGATCATCCTGATCATCCTCGGCGACGTGTTCCAGGAGCCGGTCGGCGACCTGTTTCGCGCGGCGCTCTGGCCCGGCCTGACCCTGGTCGCGTTCTACGTCGCCTACATCGTCGTCGTGACACTGATCAACAAGGACCTGACGCCGCAGGTCGAGCTCGAAGACGTGGTGGGCTCGAAAGCGCAACAGGTATGGCATGCCCTCAAAGCCGTCGTACCGCCGCTCGTGCTGATCGTCCTCGTGCTCGGTTCGATCCTGACCGGTGTCGCGACGCCGACCGAGTCCTCGTCGGTCGGCGGCATCGGCGCCATCCTGCTGGCGGCGCTGTACGGGCGCTTCTCGATTCGCATGGTCTGGGAGAGCTCCCTCGAGACGGTCAAGATCACGGCCATGGTGTTCGCGATCCTGATCGGCGCGACCGCATTCTCGATGGTCTTCACCTACACGGGCGGCGACTGGATCGTAGAGGAGTTCATGCTGGGCCTGCCGGGCGAGGAGTGGGGTTTCCTGATCCTGTCGATGCTGATCATCCTCGCGCTCGGCTTCTTCATCGATTTCGTCGAGATCTCCTACATCGTCGTGCCGATCCTCGTGCCGATCGCCGCCAGCCTCGGCATCAACCCGGTCTGGTACGCCATCCTCGTCGCGATGAACCTGCAGACCTCGTTCCTGACGCCGCCGTTCGGCTTCAGCCTGTTCTATCTAAAGGGCGTCGCGCCGGCCGGGGTCCGCACGACGGACATCTACTACGGCGTCGTGCCGTTCATCGTGCTGCAGATGGTCGTGCTTGCGATCCTCGTGGTCTTCCCGCAGTTCTTCGGCTTCGCATCACACTGAGCGGACGCCGCGGCGCTCGCCCCATTCGAGCGCCGTCACGGTCAGGGCCGGCAGCATCGTCAGCGACACGACGGCGGCGCCGAGGATGCCGAACAGCACGATAGCCCCGACGCCGCGGTAGAGTTCCGTGCCCGCGCCGGGCAGGAACACGAGTGGCGAGAGCCCGCAGATCGTCGTCAGCGTCGACATCATGATGGGCCGGAAGCGCACGGCGACGGCTTCGCCGACGGCCTCGACGGCCGACGCCGCGCCTGCCTTCATGCCACGCATCGCGCGATCGACGATCAGGATCGGGTTGTTGACGACCGTGCCCATCAGGATCAGGAAGCCGAGCATCGTGATCATGTCGAACGGCTGGTGGATCGGGTCGAGGCCGATGAAGCCGAGCAGGGCGCCGACGCCGTTCAGCAGGACGAGACCGACGATGCCGCCCGCGATGCCGAGCGGGATCGTGGTCAGGATCAGGATCGGGTAGCCCCAGTGGCGGAAGATCGCGACGAGCAGCAGGAAGATGATGATCAGCGCGACCGGGTAATTGGCCGCGAGCGCGGCCCGGGTCGCATCGAGCTGGTCGCTCGCACCCGAGATGTCGACGCTGATGCCGGCCGGCAGGCCGCCGGTCTCGCGCAGGAAGCTGATGACGTCCTCGCGCACGATTTGCACGCCGGTCTCGAGCGGGATCGAGGCGGGCGGGATGATGTTGAGCGTCACGGTCCGGCGGCCGTTGATGCGGCGCACCGTGCTCGTGTCTACCGTTTCGCGAATGCTCGCCATCGCCGATAACGGCAGGATCGAGCCCTGCGGCGTAAAGACCGGCAGCTGTGCGAGTTCATCCAGGCCGAGCTTGCCGCTCGCGTTGCCGAACAGGAAGATGTCGATCTTGTCGTCGTCGAGGAAGAACTCGTCGACGAACGCGCCGTCGGTCAGCGCGGCGACGGCAAAGCCGACGTCGGCCGCGTTCATACCGAGCTCGGCCGTGCGCTCCCAGTCGGGCAAAACCTCGATGAGCGGCTGCGACAGCGCCAGCGACGACGGGCTCGACTGGATGCGCGGGTTGCCGAAGACCTCCTCGGCGCGGCCGTACACGGACAACGCGGCATCGTAGATTGTCGCGAGATCGGGCCCGGAGATGTCGAGGTTGATGCTGCGCGTGCCGCCGTCGTTGCTCGTGATGATCGAACCGCGCGAGGCGAACGCGCGCATGCCGGGGTACTCGCGGTACTTGCGCGTCACGGCATCCATGAGGTCGTTGATGTGCTTCGGGTCGAGGGTCTCGGCGATGATGCGCATGCCGCCCGCGTCCACGCCGACGTTGAGGTAACGGACCGGCGGCACGTCGGTATCGCCCGCCTCGTAAGCGCGCCCGTCGGCGCCGACGAACTGCACGAAGTAGTCCTGCACCTCGTGCGCGATCTCGGCCATTGTCTCGAGGTTGTAGCCGGGCGGCGCGTTCATGCGCGCGAAGATCTTCGGCTCCTCGCCCTCGGGCAGGTACTCGGCGGCCGGCGTCAGGAACAGGATCACGGCGAAGCTCGCCGCGATCGTGGACGTGATCGTGAGCATGCGCCGCCGCGGCGACGCGATCATGCGGCCGACGCTGCCGACGATACGGTCGCGCAGCGCCGCGCCGGTGTCGCGCGCTTTGTTGCCACCGAAGTCGAGCCGCGCGCTGGCGGTCGGGATCAGCGTGATCGCGACGAGCATCGAGGCGAGGATCGAGGCCGAAATCGCGATCGCGATGTCGGAGTAGAGTTGCCCGGCCTCCTCGACGATGAACAACACGGGCGCGAATACGAGGATCGTCGTCAGCGTCGAGGCGAGCACGGCCGGCCAGACGGCGCGCACGCCCTCGACCGCGGAGGCGAAGCGCTCGAGACCGCGGCGTCGCGCGAGCTCGATGCTCTCGATGACGACAATGCTGTTGTCGAGCGTCATCCCGATCGAGAATGCAACGCCGGCGAGCGAGATCACGTTGATCGTGCGGCCGAACGCGAGCAGGCCGAGGAACGCGGCGATCGTACAGATCGGGATGCCGATGACGCCGACGGCCGTCGCGCGTGCCGAGCGCAGGAACAGGTACATGACCAGCGTCGCAAACAGGGCGCCGAGGCCGAGATTGATCCAGACGTTGCGCACCGAGGCCTCGACGTAACCGGCGTCCTCGGCGGTCAGGCGAATGGTCAGGCCGGCGGGCTCGAGGACGTCGCGGCGGACCTGCTCGACAGCGTCGAGCATCGCGTACTTGGTCGCGATGACGTTCGAGCCGGTCTCGCGGCGCACGGCGAACGAGATGTTGGGATTGCCGTCGATGAACGACAGGCGGCGGATCTCGAAATGGTCGAGTTCGACCGTCGCGAAATCGCCGAGGCGCAGCAACGCATCACCGCGGCGCTCGACGACGAGATTGCGCAGGTCGTCGAGGTCGCCGAAGCGGCCGACCGTGCGCAACAGGTAACGGCGCTTGCCGCTCTCGATTTCGCCGCCCGAGACGTCGCGGTTGCGGGCGCGTATTGCGTCACGAATGTCGGCAATGGTCAGGCCGTGGTCGGCGAGGCGCGCCGGGTCGAGCACGATGCGGATCTGCCGCTCGGCGCCGCCCCAGACGTTGACGTCCGAGACGCCGGGCACGTTCGACAGTCGCGTGCGCACGTTGTCCTCGATGAAGTCGCGCATCATGTCCATGTCGAGGCCGCGCGGATTGCCGGGCAGCGGCGAGATGCTGAAGAACATGAACGCGTTCGACGAGAACGAGCTCGCGAAGACGCGTGGCTCGTCGACGTTGAGCGGGTACGACGGCACCTGGTTGAGCGCGTTGTTGACGCGGATCAGCGTGTCGATCATGTCCGTGCCGAACGGGAAGTCGAGCTCGATCGACGCGCTGCCGCTCGACGCACTCGCGTCGAGCCGTTGCAGGTTGGGGATCGTGCGCAGGTACTCTTCCTGCTCGATCAGGATTTCCTTCTCGACGTCCTGCGGCGTTGCGCCGGGCCAGGACGTGCGCACGCTGATCGTGCGGACCTCGAGGTCCGGGATCATCTGCACGGGAATGCGCGTGGCCGCGAGCACGCCGAGCACGACCAGGATCAGCGCCCCGACCGTCATGAGCAGGCCGTTGCGGATGATCGCTTCAAACATGACCGGGACCCGGGGCGGGCATCAGCGGACGGTGACGGCCTGGCCGTCGCGCAGCACTTCGTTGCCGCGCGTGACAACGACGGCGCCCGCGTCGAGACCGCCGCGCACCTCGACGAGGCCGCCGAACTCGATGCCGGTGTCGATGCGCTGCTCGCGGACGGTCGCCTCGTCGCCGTTGCCGTCGACGATCCACACGGTCGTGCGGCCGTCCGGATAGCGCAGCAGGGCGTCGCGCGGTACGACGACACCGGAGCGGTGCGCGTCGATGCGCAGCGTGCCGCGCACGGACATGCCGGGCGTCACGGCCGGGGCCTCGGCCGTGTCGGCGACGGCGCGAAGAAGAAACGTGCGCGCGCCGGGATCCTTGACCGGTACGATCGCCTGGACGCGGCCGGGGATCGCGCCGTTGGCCAGCGCGTCGACGCGAATGTCGATCAGCGTGTCGCGTTGGAGCTGCGCGTAGTGGCTTTGCGGTACGCGGAAATCGAAACGCAGCCGGTCTGTAGCCACGAGCTCGACGAGGCCGTCGCCCGGGTTGACCCATTCGCCGACCTCGGCGAGGCGCTCGCTGACGACGCCCGCGAACGGTGCGCGGACCGAGAGTCGCCGGACGATGGCCTGCTGGTGCGAGGCAGCCGCGTCGGCCGCCTGCACGCCGGCCTCGGCGCGCGCGACCTCGGACCGCAACGACTTGATCGCCGACTCTGCGATGGCCTGGGTCGAACCAATCTTCTCGACCTCGTCGAGGCGGCGCCGCGCATCGTCGAGCGTCGCCCGGGCCTGCGCGGCCTCGGCTCGTGAGCGTTGCAACGCGAGTTCCTCGAGTTCGCGGTCGAGGACGACGATGACCTCGCCCGCGTCGATGCGGTCGCCGGCATCGACATTCATGGTCTTGATCAGGCCCGCGACCGAGGGCGACAGGACGGCCGACTGCGGCGACGTCACGGTGCCGTTGACGTGCACGAGTTCGACGATCGGGGCCGTCTCGGCGCGCGTCGTGCTGACGGGTGGCCCGGCCGCAGGCGCGCCGGCCGCGCATGCAGCGAGAAGCAGGGCCGCGATCACCCGGTATTTCCATTTCCGTTCAGGCATCGGGATCACTTTACCCGCGTTGGCGTCCAGCGCCTACTCCGCAGGCGCCGTGCCGGGCGGATTACGCTCTCGATGCAACGATCGGTGCTAACGTTGCCGTCATGCGCGGTTTGCTCTTCGGGTTGATTCTGGCCGTACCGCTCGCGGTCCTGGCCTACCTGCTGTTCGCACCGATGTTTCGGCGGATGCGTCGCCGGCGGCGGCGTGCCGCGAAACCGCCCGCGGACCTCGACGAGGTGCTGATGCGCAACGTCGGGCTGTACGCGGCAATGCCGGAGGACCTCAGGGACCAGCTGCGCGGCCACGTCAACGTGTTCCTCGCCGAGAAGAAATTCATCGGCGCGGGCGGGCAGGCGATCGACGACGAGATCCGCTACATCGTGGCCGGCACGGCCTGCGTGCTGCTGCTCAATCGCGAGCCGCGCTACTTCCCGGGCTTCAGGTCGATCCTCATTTATCCGGACACGTACACGTCGACCGACGTGCGCTACGA
>JBFJQO010000084.1:0-8865 GCA_041616535.1 Woeseiaceae bacterium
ACACCGTGCACGCGGCGGCCGTCGCGGAACCGGACCTCGTGCTTGGCCGGGTGGGCGTTCGCGTCGACGCCTTTCGGGTCCATCGTGATAGCGAGCACGTACGCGGGATACCGGCCGTGAAACAGCACATCGCGGTAAGCATGTCGCGCTGCGTGCGCGAGCGTCCTGTCGGACACGCTGCGGCCGTTGACGAACCAGTATTGCATGTCCGGCTGGCTGCGGTTGTAGGTCGGCAGGCCGATCCAGCCTGACAACGCGATGCCCTCGACCTCGCGCTCGACGTGAACGCACTGCTCAGCGAAGGCGTCACCGCAGGTTTTCCCGATCCGCGTGCGTTGCGCATCGCGGTCTTTCGCCGCGGGCAGTTGCATGACGGTGCGCTGGTTGTGCGTCAGCGTGAATGCTATCTCCGGGCGCGACAATGCGAGGCGCCGCAGCCATTTCTCGATGTGGCCGAATTCGGTGCGCTCGGTGCGCAGGAAGCGGCGCCGGGCCGGCGTATTGTAAAACAGGTCGTGCACTTCGACGGTCGTGCCTTGTGGATGCGCTGCGGGCGCCGGCTTGCTGACCTTGCCGCCGTCGGCCTCGACGCGCCACGCCGTGTCGGCGTCCGGCGTGCGCGAGCAGATCGTCAGCCGCGAGACCGAGGCAATACTCGGCAGAGCCTCACCACGAAACCCGAGCGAGGCGATGGCCTCGAGATCATCGAGGCTCGAGATTTTGCTCGTCGCGTGCCGCGCCAGCGCCAGTTCGAGTTCGTCCCGGGCGATGCCCTTGCCGTCGTCGCGAATGCGAATCAGCTTCTGTCCGCCGGCCTGGATGTCGATCTGCACCGCCTGCGCGCCCGCGTCGAGGCTGTTCTCGACGAGTTCCTTGACCACGGACGCCGGCCGCTCGACGACCTCGCCGGCGGCGATCTGGTTGACCAGGTGACTGGGGAGTTGCTGGATGGGCATCCGGCCGATTATGCCGGATCGTCACCCTCCCGCGAAGATCGGGATGCTGAGCGTCTGGCCGACGCGAATCCTGTCGCTCGAGAGCTTGTTGGCGCGGCGGATGTCCGACGCGCGTACGTTGTAACGCTCGGCAATCTCGGACACCGTATCGCCCCGGGCAACGACATGACGGACCTGCCGCGTCGGCTCGCGCCTGAGGTCCATCGCGATTCGCGTGTCGGGCGGCGGATTCGTGTAGAAGTAACCGCGGATGCCGGCGAGAATGGCATTCGAGAGGCGGCCCTGGTAGCCCCGGTCGCGCAGCTTCTTCTCCTCGCCCGGATTGGAGATGAACGCCGTTTCTACGAGGATCGACGGCAGGTCCGGCGACTTGAGCACGAGCAGGCCGGCCTGCTGCACCGTCTTGCGATGCATCTTGGCCACCTTTCCCATCTCGCGTGCCACGTTGGCGCCGACGTCGAGGCTCGCGCTCAACGCCGCGTTCTGCGAGAGGTCGAGCAGCACGGATGCGAGCACGTCGTCCTTGTCGTCGAGCGAGACGCCGCCCACCGATGCGTTCTCGCGGCGCGCCAGCTGCCTCGCTGCCTCGTCGCTCGCGCCTTTCAGCGACAGCGCGTACACGGACGCGCCATTGGCGCGCCGGTCGTCGACCGCGTCGGCGTGGATCGACACGAACAGGTCGGCCTTGTGGCGCCGCGCGATCGCCGTCCGTTCGCGGTGGTCGATGTAGATATCGCTGTTGCGGATCAGCACGGCGCGCATGCCGGGCTCGGCATCGATGCGTCGCGCGAGTTCGCGGCTGATCTGCAGCGCGACGTCTTTTTCGCGCGTACGCCGCTGACCGACGGCCCCAGGATCGTGGCCGCCGTGGCCGGCGTCGACTGCGACGACGATGTCGCGGCCGGGCCGGTACTCTTCCGAGGCCCGCTTGACGGGCGTAATGCCGCCCGCCGGCTGCAGGTCGACGACGAGCCGGTCGCCGTACGTGCCGTTCGGCCCCGCGGTGAAGGTGCGCGAACGGACCGCGGTGTTCAGGTCGAGGACGACGCGCAACTGGCCGTTGGCCCGGATCGCGCTGCGAATCGCGCGAACCGCGCCCGCCCCTTGCGGCATCGCGGCCAGGCGGCTCGCCAGGCGGCTGTCCTTGAGATCGATGACGACGCGGTCGGGGCCGCGCAGTGTAAAGATGTTGTGCTGGACCGAACGGCTCAGGTCGAGGACGACACGCGTCTTGTTATTTTCCGACCATATGCGGATATTCTCGACCGTTGTACCGGCAAAAGCCGTCGGTACAAGCATCAGTAACAACGCGCAGATTGTCAGTCTGAATCGAGCCACAAGCGAATCGGACAGCCAGAATTCGGGATTATGTCGGGTGAGTATACGACTATGTCAGCAAATGCCAAGCATTTTTTTGTTGCAAAATTATAAAGATACCCGAGTTACTTCATGCACCGGTTAAAGGATCCTGGCAATCTGACAATGCCTCGACAATCGTCCCGGCCCGCTCGCTGAGCGCCTCGACCCGGACCTGGCGTCCCTCACCCCGGTAGCTGAAGGTCAGCGCGAGGTCGGCCTGGTCCACGAGGCCCGGCGCACGGTCCGGCCACTCGACGATGCGACAGCCGTCGTCAAGTTCGTTCCAGCCCAGGAAGCGCAGCTCTTCCTCGTCCGAAACACGATATAAATCAACGTGATAGATGCTTCCTCTCGAAAGATTGTAGGGCTCGACGAGCGTGTACGTCGGGCTCGGCACGGCCCCTTCGTAGCCGGCCGCGCGGATAAGCGCCCGGGCGAACGTCGACTTGCCGGCACCCAGTTCCCCGGTCAGCAGAAGGGTCCAGCCGGCCAGGTCCGCGGGAAGTGCATCGAGCACCTCGCGGCCAAACGCGATCGTGGCCGCTTCGTCGGGCAGCACGCGATTCACGGATTCACGACCGCGCGCAACTCGGCCAGCAGGTCGGAGGCGATGAGTCCGCGTTCGCCGCCCGCGGCAGCGCGATCGCCGGCGCGCGCGTGGACCTCGACGCCGACGGCTGCCGCGAGTTCGAGGCTCAGGCCCTGCGCGATCAGGCCGGCGATGACGCCGGTCAGCACGTCGCCCACACCCGCCGACCCCATACCCGGATTTCCGGCGACGCACAGGTACCGCACCGACGCCGATGACACGAGCGATCCGGCGCCCTTGAGGACCGCATGCCCGTCGTAGCGCGCGACCAGCGCATCGAGCGCGGCGGGCCGATCGTCCTGGACCTCGGCCGCGCTGGTCCCTAACAGCCGGCCGGCCTCGCCCGGATGCGGCGTAATGATGCGCTTATCCATCTTCGCCGGCCGTTCGGCCAGCAGGTTCAGGGCATCGGCGTCCCAAACGGCGGGCAGCGTCAGTTCGCTGACGCGATCATAAAGGTCGCGGGCCCAGTCCGAGCGGCCCAGTCCGGGTCCGAACGCGACGACGCTGGCCCGCTCGAGCAGTGGCTCGAGGTCGTCCGTGTCCGCGACGCCATGCGGCATGAGTTCCGGCCGCGACGCGACGAGCACGGACGCGTGCGACGGGTGCGTCGCGATCGAGACGAGCCCGGCCCCGACGCGCAACGCGGCCTCGCCGGCAAGCCGCACGGCGCCCGGCATGCCCTCTCCGCCCCCGATGATCAGCACGTGACCGAAATCGCCCTTGTGAGCCGTGCGCCGGCGCGGCGACAGCGCCGCCGAGAGCATGCCGTCGTCGATGCGCTGGTAGGAGGGCGCAATGTCCTGACGGTAGCTCTCGGGAATGCCGAGGCCCGCAAAGCGAATTTCACCGCAATAGTCGGGCGCCTCGCCCAGGAACAGGCCCGATTTCAGGCCCACGAACGTGACCGTCATCGCCGCGCGCACGGCGCGGCCGAGGACGCGGCCCGTATCGCCGTGGATGCCGGTCGGCAAATCGAGCGCCACGACGGGCGCCGCGTGCCGGTTGATCGCGCTGACGGCCTTCGCGTACTCGCCTTCGACCTCGCGCTCGAGACCGCTGCCGAGAATCGCATCCACCATCAGATCCGCCTGCCCGTCGAGCTCGCCCTGCCACGGCACGACGACGCCGCCCTCGGCCGCGAAATCCGCGTACGCGGTCGCCGCGTCACCCGCAAGATCGCCGGGATCGACGAGCGACAGGACCGATACCGTGATGCCTTCCTGCGCAGCGAGGCGCGCAACGACGTAGCCGTCGCCGCCGTTGTTACCGGCGCCGCAAATGACCTGCCAGCGCTGCGCTTCGGGAAACTCGTTGCGGGCCTCGCGGACGGCGGCTTCGCCAGCGCGTGTCATCAGCGTGTAACCGGGGACGCCATGATCCTCGATCGTCGTGCGATCGGTCTCGCGCACGGCAGCCACGGAATAGATGTTTGCGGGCAGCTTGTCCATAGAGGCGATTATACTGGCTGCGAATCAGGAACTTACATTGACCAATCCCTCCGACCAATACGGCAATACCGATATAGCCGCGCTGCGTGCCGCGATCGCGGGCTGGTGCGACGATCTCGGTTTTCAGCAGTGCGGTGTCAGCGACGTCGATCTCGCGACGGCCGAGACGCGCCTGCTCGAGTGGCTGCAGCGACGTTTTCACGGCTCGATGCACTACATGGAACGCCACGGCACCAAGCGCAGCCGGCCCGGCGAACTCGTTCCGGGTACGGTCCGCGTCATCTCGGTACGCATGGACTACCTGCCCGAATCCCAGGACGCCATGCGGGCGCTGCTCGACCACCCCGACCGCGCCTACGTCTCGCGTTACGCGCTCGGCCGCGACTATCACAAGGTGTTGCGCGGACGATTGCGCACGCTCGCGCGCCGTATCGAGGAACGCGTCGGCGAGTTCGGCTACCGCGTTTTCGTCGACAGCGCGCCCGTCCTCGAGAAAGCGATCGCGGAAAAAGCGGGGATCGGCTGGATCGGCAAGCACACCAACCTGATCCACCGCGATGCCGGCTCGTGGTTTTTCCTCGGCGAGCTGTACACCGACCTGCCGCTACCCGTGGACGATCCCGAGGTGTCGCATTGCGGCAGCTGCACGGTCTGCATCGACGTGTGCCCGACGGACGCGATCGTCGCCCCGTACACACTCGATGCGCGGCGCTGTATTTCGTACCTGACGATCGAGTCCCGGGATCCTATCCCCGAGACGTTTCGCAAGGCGATCGGCAACCGCGTCTACGGTTGCGACGATTGCCAGGTCTTCTGCCCGTGGAATAAGTTCGCAACACGCACGAGCGAGCCCGATTTCGCGCCGCGGCACGGGCTCGACGATGCCTCCCTGACCGCCCTGTTCGGATGGGACGAGGCGACGTGGCTCGACAAGACCGAGGGCAGCGCGATCCGGCGCATCGGTTACGAGCAGTGGCTGCGCAATATCGCCGTTGCGCTCGGCAACGCGGCTACGAGTACAGAGGTTGTCGCAGCGCTCAAGTCGCGGCAGCATGGCCATTCGGAACTCGTTGCCGAGCACGTCGCATGGGCGCTCGCGCAGCACGGAGAATAACCAGGAGAACGCCATGTTCGAGGCACCCGCATCCCCTTACCTCGTCCCCTATGACGGCTCGTTCAGTATAGCCGAGGCGAGCACGGAGCCGCTGACCGACGGGACGCCACACAAGGGCAAGCACCGGCGCCGGCGCACCGAGGGCCTCAACAAGCTGCAACGCGTGCTCGCGGCCGGCGACCGGCACGCCGTGTTGCTCGTCTTCCAGGCGATGGACGCCGCCGGCAAGGACAGCACCATCCGCTCGGTGATGCAGGGCGTCGATCCGTCGGGTTGCCAGGTCTTCAGTTTCAAGAAACCCTCGAACCTCGAACTCGATCACGACTTCCTCTGGCGCACGACTTGTCGACTGCCGGAGCGCGGCCGTATCGGCATTTTCAATCGCAGCCAGTACGAAGAAGTCCTCGTCGTGCGCGTTCATCCGAAGATCCTGGAATACCAGAAACTGCCGGTCGAAATCGATCTCGGGAACGTCTGGGACGAGCGCCTCACGTCCATTCGCCAGCAGGAAGAGCACCTCGCGCGCAATGGCACCGTCATTCTGAAGTTTTTCCTCAACGTCTCGAAAGAGGAGCAGAAGCGCCGTTTCCTGAGCCGACTCGACGAGGCGGAGAAAAACTGGAAGTTCGAACCCAAGGACGTTGTCGAGCGGCGCTACTGGGACGACTACATGGCTGCCTACCAGGAGGCACTGAATGCGACGTCGCGACCGTGGGCGCCGTGGTACGCGATTCCGGCCGACGACAAGCCCTATATGCGCGCCCGCGTCGCCGACATCATCATAGACACTCTGCAGAGCATCGGACTGCGCTATCCAGAGCCTAGCGACGAGGAGCGTTCCGAGTTCGCCGCGGCGCGCGCGGAGCTGTGCGACGGTGAAACGTGACGCACGTCACACGCCGACAGTGTGCGCTGGTCGGCATTACTCGCGCCTGATTGCCGCGAAAATGGCTGGATGCATGATGCAATGGCCGTCAATTCGGACTACAAGGTTTCGTTGCTGAACAGCCTCGAGCTGTTCAGGGGCGTACGGCCCGACGACATCCAGACCTTGCTGCAGCGCTGCGACCGCCGCGATCTCGCGGCCGGCGAACTGCTGCTGTCGCCGCTCGAGAAGAACGAACACGTGTTCGTCGTGCTATCGGGCGGCCTCAACGTTCACGTCGGATCGCCGGACGCGCCCGTTCTCGTGACAATGGAAACCGGCGCCTGCGTGGGCGAGATGTCGATCATCGAGGATCGCGACCCGTCGGCCTTTGTCATCGGCGCCGAGGACACACACTTGCTCGTCATTCACCAGTCCATCCTTTGGTCTATGGTCGACGCGTCGCACGCATTCGCAAAGAACCTGCTCGTCGTCCTGTCCGAGCGCGTTCGCAGCCACAACCGCGTCATCGCCGAGAATTTCGGCGAACTGCGCAAATTCGAACGCCATGCAACAACCGACGCACTGACCAGCCTCGCCAACCGCCATGCGATGGAAGACACGTTTCCGAAGGAGATGCAGCGTTGCGTCGACCAGGGCAAACCGGTCGCGCTGGTGATGATCGACGTCGACAATTTCAAACAGTTCAACGACATGCTGGGCCACATCGCGGGCGATCGCGCCTTGTCGGCCGTGTCGCGCATCCTGCGCAAGCAGTTCCGGCCGCACGATCACCTCGTGCGTTACGGCGGTGACGAGTTCGCGGTTCTGCTGCCGGACGTTGCGGTGGACCAGGCTGTCGCGATTGCCGAGCGCGTGCGCACAGCCGTGAGCGGCGAGACGCACGACGGCACGGACTCTCTGATCCAGATTCCGGTCAGGATTTCTCTCGGCGTGGCAGTACTGAAACCGCAGGGCACGCTCGACGCCTTGATTCGCGATGCCGACGCCGCGTTGTACCGTGCCAAACACGCGGGGCGCGATACCGTTTCCACATGAGCGTCAGATCGTAACGACGATATTGTCGATCAGGCGTGCGCTGCCGAGTTTAGCTGCAGCCAGCACCACGATCTCGTCGCAGTCCCGGTCAGGCAATTCGAGGTTCTGCGCACGTCGGATCGCGAAGTAGTCGACCTCGAATCCGCCTTCGCTGAGACGTCGGCTCGCCTCGTCCTCCAACGCTTCGAAGTCCCTGCGTCCGGCTTGCAATGCGTCGCCGGCCGCCGCAAGCGATTCGTACAGCAATGGAGCGATGGCGCGCTCCTCATCCGACAAGTAACCGTTACGCGAACTCATGGCGAGACCGTCGTCTTCGCGGACGGTCTCGCCCGTAATGATGCCGATCGGCAGGCTCATGTCTTCCACCATGCGGCGCAGGACGAGCTGCTGCTGGTAATCTTTCTGGCCGAACACGGCGACATCCGGCTGCACGATGGCGAACAGGCGCGCAACGACCGTCGTCACCCCGTCGAAATGCCCTGGGCGCGAGGCGCCGCAGAAGTACTCGGTGAGACCCGGCACGGACACGACCGTCGCGGCCTCGAGTCCGAACGGGTACACGGTCTCGACGCTGGGCGCAAAGATCAGGTCGGCAGCCGTCGTTTTCAGGCGCCGCGCGTCGCGCTCGAGCGTGCGCGGATAGTCTTCAAAGTCCTCGCCTTCCCCAAACTGCGTCGGGTTCACGAAGATACTGACGATGACACGTTCCGCGTGCTCGCGCGCGAGTTCGACGAGCGCCACATGCCCGGCGTGCAGGTTGCCCATCGTCGGCACGAGCGCCACGTGATCGCCATGATGGCGCCACTCGGCGATTTGCTCGGCGAGTTCCTGTTTCGTGTGGACTACTTGCACGTGTCGGTCGACCCCGTCAGGAGAAGCAATGTTGCGGCTCGGGATACGTCTTTTCCTTGACGGCCTTGACGTAAGCCTGCAACGCAGCGAGAGGCGAGTCGCAGCCGGCCTGGAAATTCTTGACGAATCGCGGCGTGCGGCCCCGGGTAATATCGAGGATGTCGTACAGGACGAGAATCTGGCCGTCGACATCGGGGCCCGCGCCGATGCCGATGACCGGCACGTCCAACGCCTTCGTGATCGCCCTGCCGGCCTCGTTGGGAACGCACTCGAGCAAAACGATATCCGCGCCCGCATCCTGCAGGCGGCGCGCCGATGCCAGCATCTCCTTGGCCTTGTCCGGCTCCCTGCCCTGCACCTTGAAGCCGCCGATCTTGTGCACCGACTGCGGCTTGAGCCCGAGGTGCGCACACACGGGTATATCGTGCCGCGCGAGATGCTCGACGATCTGCACCTGGTCGTCACCGCCTTCGAGCTTGACCATCATGGCACCGCCTTCCTGCATCAGGCGCACCGAGTTATCGAGCGCCTGGCCCGGCTCCGTGTAACTCATGAACGGCATGTCGGCGACCAGAAACGCACGCCTGAGACCGCGAGCCACAGTACGGCAGTGATAAATG
>JBFJQO010000085.1:0-8821 GCA_041616535.1 Woeseiaceae bacterium
TAGAAACAACAATGTATAAAAGACCTGCAAAGAGCTGCAAAGTCCTTCAAAGGCGCCTGAAATGCTTCGTAATGCGTGGGTCGGGTGTTCGAGTCACCCTATCGGCACCATTTTCCTTCAATCGACCGTTGCGGGCCCCCGCAGCGCCTCGAGCCGCTCGAGCGACTGCATCGTGCGCCGCTGGCGCCGGCCCGGGTAGTTTTCCAGTACCGCGAGACTCTCGAGCAGCAACGACTCGGCATCGTCGTAGCGGCCGGCGAGGGCGAGGTTTTCGGCGTACTCGGTGCGGGTCGCCGCCACGAGTTCGTGATCCGGCGCATAGTCGTCGAGCCGGATCCTGAACGCCCGGCTCAGCATCGGCAGGGCCTCGGCAATACGCCCTGACGAATTCAGCACGGCCCCGAGTTCGGTCAGGGCCGATGCCGTGTACTGGTGGTCGGGGCCCAGCGCCTGTTCGAAAATCGCCAGCGCACGGCGCAGCATCGATTCCGCCTCGCCGAGCTTGCCATCGTCATGCAACACCATGGCGAGGACGTTGAGGTTGTAACCGACACGAGGGTGGCTGTCGCCCAGCCGGGAGGTATAGATCGAGAGCGCCTCGCGCATCACGTCGGCCGCCCCGGCCAGGTTTCCCCGCTCGTGCAACAGGCGGCCCTGGTCGATCAGCGTGGCCGCGAGCAGGTCGTGGTCCTCACCGAGCACTCGTCGAATGACCGCCGTCGCCTCGGACAACGCGGATTCGGCACCGGCGAAATCGCCCTTCGACTGCAGCAGGACACCGAGGCTTTGCAAGTAATACGCCATGTACGGATGATCTTCGCCCTCGGCGAGCCGCAGCGTCGCGATCGCCTCGCGCAAATACATCTCCGCATTGTCGAGATCGCCGCGCAATTGCAGGATGCGCGCGAGCAGATTCATGGCCTCGGCAAGTTCGAGTCCAAAGCCGGCACCCATTGCGGAATAGATGGCGATACTGGCCTGCGCATAACGTTCGGCGCCGTCGATGTCCCCCGTGGCACGGCGAACTTCGGCAAGGAAATGCAGGTTTTCGGCAGTCTGCGGCGCGTCGGCGCCGTGCAGGATTCTGCTGGTCTCGAGCGCGCGCGTCAGGAGTTCGCCGGCGCGCTCGTATTCGCCGCTGCGGATCAGGAGCTCGGCAAGGTCGGTTTGCGCGGCGGCCGTATCGGAATGCGTGTCGCCCAGCGTTTCCCGGCGCAGCGCCAGCGACGCTTCGAGCATTTCCCGTGACGGCCCGTACTCGCCCAGGCTGAAGTACACGCGGCCGATCGTGCCCATGAGCGTTGCCCGCAGCTCGGGCTGGTCGTCCAGTTCGCTCATGACCCGGTCGGCGCCCGAGGCGAGTATCTCGGCGGCAGATATGTCGACGTTGCGTGCCCTTGACGGGTCGGGCGCGTGAAAGACGTCCTCGAGCATGCGTGACACGGCACGCGCCGTGTCGCGCTCCAATGCGACACGCTGGCTCTGGATCGACAGGACGACCGAGAACGCGATCAACGTGATCGCGGCAAGCACCGACATCGTCACGGCAACCACGTGCCGGCGCATGAACTTGCCGGCGCGATACTGCCAGGATTCGAATCGCGCAACGATCGGCATCGATCGCTGGTGCAGGTCGATGTCTTCGGCAAGCGCATAGGCCGAGCGATAGCGGCGGTCGGGTTGCTTGCGCAGCGCGGTCAGGACGATCGCGTCGAGGTCGCCGCGCAGCCGCCGGCAGAGTTGCTCGATCGATGAGTTGCGATCGAACGCGATGCGCTCGACGTTCGCCTTCGCGATGCTGCTGCCGGTCTTTATCGCAGCCGCATATTCCTGTTGCAGCTTGCGGCTGGGCCGCGATGCTTCTTCGTCGCAGACCATCCGGGCGAACTGCGCCGGTGACAGGTCCTCGATGTCGAAGGCGCGTACGCCGGCCAGCAGCTCGTACAACAACAATCCCAGCGCGTAGGTGTCCGTCGCGGTCGTCACGGCCTGGTTCCGAATCTGTTCGGGCGCCGCGTTGGCGGGTGTCATGATGACCGCGCCCTCGCGCGTCAGGCCGTCGGTCGCCATGCCCTGTGGATCGGTGAGCTTCGCGATTCCGAAATCGAGGAGTTTCGGGACGCCGTCGTCCGTCACGAGGATATTGGCCGCCTTGATGTCGCGGTGGATGACCAGGTTCTGGTGGGCATGGTGCACGGCTGCGCAGATTGTCTGGAACAGCCTCAGGCGCTCGTCGATCGTGACGCGATGCAGGTCGCAATAGGCGTCGATGCGCAGGCCGTCCACGTATTCCATGACCAGGTAGGGCTCACCGCCAGGCATCGTGCCGCCGTCGAACAGCCGGGCGATGTTCGGGTGGTCGAGGTCGGCCAGTATCTGGCGTTCGCTCTTCAGGCGCATTTCCGTCTGCGGATCGACGAGCTTGTGGCGCCCGACCTTGATCGCGACTTGCTGGTCGAACTGCCCGTCGGCGCGTTCGGCCAGGTAGACCATGCCCATGCCGCCCGAACCGAGCAGGCGCAGGACGCGATAGGGCCCGATCATCTCGCCATGGAGCGCATCGGTCTCCGCACCGCCGGTACCGAACACGGCATGCATGGCGCCGACCAGCGTCGTCTCGACGGCCGCTTCGAACGACACCGGTTCACCGAAGAGCGCGACCACGTAGTCGCGTAGTTCCGCATCGTCGCACTCGCGCTCGAGGAAGGCCCGGCGATCCCCGGCATCGAGTTGGACGGCGGCGGTGAACAGCCGTTCGGCCTGCGCAAAACGCGCCGGCGTAAGGTCAATCGTTGCGGAGCTCATGGGCAAGCCAGGCTTTGGCGAAGCGCAGGTCCCGGTCGACCGTTGCGGGAGCGATGTCCAGCGCCTTTGCCGTCTCCTCGTAGGTCATGCCGCCGAAGTAGTGCAGGATAACGACGTCGGCCTTGCGTTCATCGAGTGTTGCGAGTTTGTCCAGGGCACTGTCGAAGTCGGCAATGTCGATGTGATCGTCGGCCCCGACCCGGTCCTCGTGGAGTGTCAGGTGCGCCGCGCCGCCTCCGCGCTTGGCACTGTTACGTGCCCGCCCGTAGTCGGTAAGGATGCGGCGCATCATGCGTGCAGCGACGGCAAAAAAATGGACCCGGTCCTCGAAGGCGAGCTGCCCGTCCGACAGGCGCACGAATGCCTCGTTCACGAGCGCGGTCGCCTGCAGCGTATGGCCCGCCCGTTCGCCGCGCAGGCGATTCGCAGCGATGCGCCGCAGGTCGTCATAGACGAGCGGTATCAGCTCGTCCAGGACCTGGGCGTCACCGGAGCGCCACTCGCGCAACAACGTGGTCACGGTGGGAGAGTGCATGCCGTAACTGTAATAGGAAATCGCCTGGCTGTCCGCAAGGCACATGCCGCTCCCGGACGGCTGGCCGCGATGCCGGGCGCGGACTACACTGGTGTGGCGTTAACTGTCCACACCCGCGAAAGGAGCATCCCATGCCAGAACCCAACGAACCACCGCCGAGAAACACGTTGTTTGCCGCCGCTGCCGGCGGATTCATCGGAGCCGTTGCCGGCGTGGTTGCCGCGACGGCGTTGACGGGCGACGGCGACACCGGCGAGACGCAAATGGACGTGGGCGTTCAGCAGGATCGTGTCGAAGTCGTCGAGGAGCGCGTGGCGGCGCGATAGCGGTCCGTTTGACCAAGAAATCAGGCGTGCGTGAGGGAATCCGCGCGCCGATCTCGCTTGTCTGTATGAGGGGCACCTCACAGGCCCCGGCAGACAGACATGTCAAAGGACAAAGACAAGCAGTATTGCGTCATCGACCACGCGAACAAGCAGCGCGATCGCGAGCGGCGATACCCGGCGCGTCGAATGTCGCCCCTGAAGCGGCCGGACCCCGGCCGTACCGGCGATTCGCGCCCGACCGGGGCAGCCGTCGGCGCCGTGATATCGGACGACGACTGACGTCGCCCACGGCGTTCAGTCGTTCGCGCGTTTCCTGAAGACGACGTCGTATTTCGGCGCGTCCGAGAATCGGTTGTTGAGCATCAGGACGACGAGCTGCTCTGTGACACGCGCATGCTGGATGCCGCCGATGTCGATCGTGTCGATGCCCATCGCCTCGACCCAGCCGGCGACCCTGGCCTTTGCGTCCGCGTCGTTGCCGGCCAGCGGCATGACGGGCTTCGGCGTGCCCGGATCGATCATCGTCTGCCAGCCAATCGTGTTGAATGCCTTGACGACCTTCGCTTCGGGATGCAACGCCTGCACGATCTGGCCGTTCGAGGTCGCGACGCCGAATTCGAATTGGAGCACCTCGCCCTCGCGTTTGAGCGGATTGGTGGCATCGATGATGATTTTGCCGCTCAGGTCGCCGAGTCCCTGCGCGACCGACTCGGTCACCATGCCGGGCACGGCCAGCACGACGACGTCGGCGCGCGTCGCAGCATCCGCCGGCAGTGCGGCCGAGGCATCCTTGCCGGACTTCGCAACGAGGTCGAGCGTCTTCAACGACGTCGGGCTGCGCGATCCATAGACCACGGTGTGCCCGAGGCCCGCGAACTCGGTGCCGATGGCCATGCCGACATTGCCCGTGCCGATAACGGCGACGGTTTCCGCACTCACGGCGCCCGCGCAGGCGAGCAACGCCGCGAGCACGACGCCGCGCAGCATCAGTTCTGACCGCGGCGCAGCTGGCCGCTGTCCAGGATCAGGTCGAAGCCCTGCATGTTGGCCGGAATCACGACGACGCTGCCGTTGTTGTCCGCGAACTCCTGCAGCGCGAGATTGACTTCGTGCTGCAGATACTCGGCGGTCAGGCTCGAGTTGATGATGTTGTTGGCTTCGGCGATGCCCTTGGCGCGTTCGATCTCGATTTCCGCGTCCTTCTTCGCGATCTCGACCTGCACCTGTTTCGCCTCGAGGCGTTTCTCGGCCTCGACGGCGTCGCGGATCGCAGCCTCGATGCTCGGGTCGGTGTTCAGTGCGCGGACGACGACGCGTGTGATCATGATGTCGCCAGCATCGGTCCGCTCGAGCCGGCCCTGCAATTCGTCGAGTACTTCGTTTTGCAGGAAATCACGCCGTTTGTGCAGTTGCAGGCTGTCGATCTGGGACACTTTCTCGTAGATTGCGGCGCGCGCCTCGCGGTAGAGCAGGCCATAAGCGGGCATGTAGATTCCGTCGGCGCCACGCGCCGCCGCGGCTGCGTACTTGACCATGAGTTCGGACACGCGATCCTGCGGTACGCGGTAGAACACCGACACGTCGAGGTCCTTGAGCGACAGGTTGTCGGCGGCCTTGGGCGTGAGGTCGTTGATGTCGATCGCGATTTCCTTGGCGCTGAATTCGATCGACGTCGTCAGGAACGGCATCTTGAAGTTCAGGCCCTGGCCCTTTTCTTCGTGGTCGACCTTGCCTAGCGTGCGCTCGACGGCGACGTTGCCGGTTTCGACGGTGTAGGCGCTCGCGAAGGCGATGACGCCGATCAGGATCGCGGCGGCGATGACTTTAATGGGCATAGTATTTCGTACCTCGAGTCGGCTGAGGTCTGCAGCGGCGCGGCGAAGGAGTTCTTGTCTGCGTCTGCGTGACATATCGGGCCGTAGAATAAGGGAGGACACGAGCCATGTCATCCATCGTCGAGTTTTGCAGGTGACATTTGCAGCTCGCGTCACAGTGGCGCGAGAAAGTTCTTTCTTTTTCAGGCAGTTCTGTTAAGGTGCGCTCGTTCTGGCGCACATCGGTCTGCGCCATTCACTCCGACCCCGACAATCCGGGGCTCGGGGCCACTATTCAAATTCCAGCCTGGACCGGACGGCAAGCCACTGGCACGTCGGATCAGGCGACCCGGAGAATATTCAATGTCATTCAATGAACTCGGCCTTGCGGCCGACCTGCTGCGTGCTGTCGAAGAGCAGGGCTACGAGCAACCCACGCCGATCCAGCGCGATGCCATTCCTCACATTCTGGAGGGCCACGACATCCTGGCCGGAGCCCAGACCGGCACAGGCAAAACCGCCGGATTCACGCTGCCCATGCTGCAGCTGCTCGACTGCCGGCCGACGGGACCCAGGCACGTACGCGCGCTCATCCTGACGCCGACGCGCGAGCTTGCGGCGCAGGTCAACGAGAGCGTGCGCACTTACGGCAAATACCGTCCCGTGCGCGCGATGGAAATTTACGGCGGCGTCAGTGCACGCCCGCAGATTACGAAGATCCGGCGTGGTGTCGACGTTGTTATCGCCACGCCGGGCCGGCTGCTGGACCACATGCAGCAAGGCAATATCGACCTGTCACACGTGGAGATCTTCGTTCTCGATGAAGCGGATCGCATGCTCGATATGGGGTTCATTCGCGATATCCGGAAGATCATCTCTCACCTTCCGGAAAAACGGCAGAATCTGCTGTTTTCAGCTACTTTTTCGAGAGAAATTCGTGAGCTTGCGAATAAACTCCTGGACAATCCGGCGGAAGTCCAGGTGGCACAGAGAAATACGACGGCGGACAGGGTCGAGCAGCGTGTCTACCCGGTTGACAAGACGCGTAAGCGCGAGCTCCTGTCGCAGATGATCGGGCGCGGAGACTGGCGCCAGGTGCTCGTCTTTACGCGGACCAAGCACGGCGCCAACCGGTTGGCCAAACAGCTGAACCAGGATGGCATCGAAGCCGATTCCATTCACGGCAACAAGAGCCAGGGCGCACGTCGAAAAGCGCTGCGCGATTTCAAAGCAGGCAAGGTGCGGGCACTGGTCGCCACGGACATCGCGGCTCGCGGCCTCGATATCGAGAGACTGCCCCATGTCGTCAACTTCGAGCTGCCGCATGTGCCGGAAGACTATGTTCACCGTATCGGGCGGACCGCTCGCGCCGGTCAGGACGGCACCGCGATTTCGCTGGTCTGCATCGATGAGCAGAAGATGCTGCAGGCCATCGAGAAACTCCTTGGCCGGGGCATCGGCAAAGAATTCGTCCCGGGTTTCGAGGTCGACAAGCGCATCAAGCCGGAGCCCATTCAGAACGGCGGACGTCGCCGCAATGGCGGGTCGAAAGCCGGCGCCCCCGGACCGGCCCGCCCGGTTCCGCGAAAGCAACGCCACCGCAACGCGCGTTCGCGCGCATCCTGATCGCAGGGGCGGGGCACCCCCGGCCCCGTCGCGCGCCTTTACATTAGTATTAAATAATATATACTTTAGAAAGTACTAATATATTGGAACGGCCCGAACGGGGCATCAGTAAGGGGTTTTAGTTTTGAATCAAACACTTACCAGGGTCATCCTGCTCGTGTGGACGTTGGGCGGGCTCATGGCCGCGCCGGCCCGTGCCGAGTCGCTCGAGTCGGCCTGGCAAACGGCGCTCGGCAACGACCTGGCCTTGCAGGCGTCCCGCGACCAGGCGGCGGCAGCGGCCGAGGACCTCGCGGCGGCGAAATCCGCGCGGCTGCCCAACGTCAGTGCGAGCGCCGGGATCACACGCTTTAACGAGGCGCCGGCGTTCGATTTCAGTGCGGCGGGCGTTCCGGCAACGCTGCCGCTGTTTGGCGGCGACGACCTGAAAATGGCGGGTGCCAGCGTGACGCTGCCTTTGTTTGCGGGGGGCAGCATCCGCAACGGCATCTCCGCGGCCGAGGCCGCGCTTTCGGCGCAAACCGCGATGTCGGACGCGAGCGCGCAGCAGGTAAAACTCGATGTCGCGCGGCACTTCATCAGCGTGCTGCGCGCCAAGCGTGCGCTCGCCGTTGCAAAGAGCACGGTCACGAGCCTGACAGCCCACGTGACGGACGCCGAGGACATGTTCCGCTCCGGCGCTGTGGCGCGAAACGATTTTCTGTCCGCTGCCGTTTCACTGGCGGACGCCGAGCAACACCGGTTGCAGGCAAGCAACGCACTGGATCTCGCCAACGCCGCGTACAACCGGGCGCTGGGCAGGGACCTGGGTGCGATGGTCAACCTCGATGAGAATCTCCCGGGAGTCGATTCGCAATTAGACCTCTCATCTCTCGAGTCACTGACCGCATTGGCAACCCGTAACCGGCACGAGCTCGGTCAGTACGAAGCGGCAGCGGACGCCTTGCGCGCACAGTCGGACGCGACGCGCGGCAAGACGCGACCGCAACTGGCACTGACCGGCGGTTATACGTCCCTCAGCAACGAATTCCTGAACCGCGATGACTTCTGGATGGTCGGTGTCGGCGTGCAATGGAATCTGTTCGACGGCGGACAGACGCGCCGCAATGCGGATGCCCTGTCGCTCCGCGCGAAAGCCGTCGATCGCGAGCGCGCCCATCTCGAGTCTTTCATCGAACTCGAGGTACGGCAGGCCTGGCTGCGCCTGCAGGAGACGCGCGAACGCAAGGGACTGACCGAAAAAGCCGTAGAGCAGGCCGAGGAAAACCTGCGCGTCGTGCGCGACCGTTACCGCAACGGCGAAGGCACCAACACGGAAGTCCTCGACGCCGAGATGCTGCGGGCGGTGAGCCGCAGCAACTATGACAACGCCGATTTCGACGAAAAACTGGCGCTCTACGAGCTCGCCAGGGGAGCTGGGCGACTATGAACCGTTTTTCCGTATTGTTTGCCGTTGCACTGGTGTCGTTGCCCGCGAACGCCGAGGTGCCGTTCGAGACACTGGAGATACGCTACGAGGAAGCACCGCGTGAGCGTACCTGGGACGGCCGTATCGAGGCCGTCAATCAGGCAACCGTTTCTGCGCAGACCTCGGGCCGGATCGCGGAGCTGCCCTACGATGTCAACGACTTCGTCGACGCCGGTGCGATCGTCATGCGTTTCACCGACACTGAGCAGCGCGCGGCACTGGCGCGCGCCCAGGCGGCATTCGAGGA
>JBFJQO010000086.1:0-8786 GCA_041616535.1 Woeseiaceae bacterium
ACCGCGGTATCGGACGTATAGTGCCCGGCACGAGCCAGCAGCACGTTCTGGTAGTAGCTCGCGAAGCCTTCCGAAATCCAGCGATGTCGCCAGCCGATGGCCGGCAGCAGCAAGTGGCTGAACTCGTGCGGGGCAGTCCAGTCGCCGTAGAACTCGGCCATCGGGCGATCCGGATTGATGTAGAGTTCGATGACCTCGCCGCCGCGACGTGTAACGCGGCCGAACGACACCGGGGAATCGTCACCGCGCCAGCCGCGGCTTGGAACGACGTGGACGCGCACTTCGGACAGAGGGAATCGTCCGTACAAGCCATGGACGTCCGCGACAACCGCGCGCAGCCAATCGATCAACGCCGACGTTTTGCGCTCGTCGAGACGTGTCGCGAAGCTGATGTGCAGCGTCGCGCCCGAGGCATCGACTTCCGCGTATTGCGCAGCGGCCCCGGTGTGCGTCGTGGCCAGCAAGGCCGCGACGGCCATGATCGATGTCAAAATGCGAATGCTGCGTCTCCCGTGATCCATCTTGGACTGCGCGCGGCGTTCCGAGTTCATGCTACAGACACGGCCTGCCGAAGAGCGGCGGCCGCCGACGGGTTTATCCGGCTGGACCAATACAGTAAGGTCGTCCCCCAATACGGAATTCGGGCGCCCGGGGGGCGCACGGCGGGAGATCGGGATGTCCGGCGACCTCAGGGAAAACGACGAACGTCTGAGCACGCAGTGGGTGCGCGGGGAACCGGGCGAGCTTGCGCCCGAGAACCGCGACCTCCTCGCGCGCATCGAAGACATGGTTCGCGATGACGCGCGCGGCCGTGTGCTGACGCTCATCGCCGGCTGGCAGCCCGGTGACGTCATGGAGCTCATGATCCACCTGCCGATCAAGCTGGCGCGCCGTGTCCACGGCTGGCTGCCGCCCGAGATCGCCGCGAGCGTCCTGTCGGAGGTCAGCCAGGACCTGCGCTCGAATCTTATCGAGGATGCGGACATCGTACGCATCGCCGAGATCACCGAGGGTCTCGAGGAAGACGACGCGGTCGAACTGCTGGACGATCTGCCTGAGCCGATTGCGCAGCGCGTCCTGGAGCGCCTGACCGACAGCGAGGACATCCGCGAACGTCTCGAGTTCGAGGAAGACACGGCCGGCGAAGCCATGACCAGCAAGTTCGTCGCGGTGCTCGACGACTGGAACGTGCGCACGGCCACGCGGGCCGTGCGCAAGATGGCGAATGAAATCGAGACCTTCTACGAGGTCTATGTCGTCAACGAGGCCCGCCAGCTCGTCGGGCGCTTGCAGCTACGCGACCTGCTGCTGAATAAGAAGAAGACGAAGATCCGCGACATCATGCGAGAGGTCCCCGTGTTCGTACACCCCGACGCGGACCAGGAGGACGTCCTCGAGCTCGCGCGCATGTATGACGTCCAGACGATCCCTGTCGTCGATGCGGAGCACCATGTGATCGGCCGTATCACGGTCGAGGAGCTCCAGGAAATCCTGCGCGACGAGGCTGAAGAGGACATCATGCTCATGAGCGGCCTCGCGCCCGACGCGCTGCCCGACGACTCCGTCGGCCGCATCATCCGCGGCCGCCTGCCGTGGCTGGCCGGCGGGCTCATCGGCGCGGCGCTGGCGGGCGCCGTCGTGGGTTCCTTTGAGACTCAGCTCAGGCAGGCTGCCATCCTGGCGAGTTTCATCCCGGTCGTCATGGCAATGGCGGGCAACGCCGGCATCCAGGCCTCCACGGTGACGGTGCAGGGCCTGGCCGCGGGCAATCTCTGGATCGGTGATCTCGGCCGGCGCCTCGTCAAGGAATTTCTCGGCTCCCTGATCAACGGGGCGCTCATCGCGGTTGCACTGGGGCTTCTCGTCCTGCTGATCTCCGAGTTCATCAGCATCGAGGCGCCGCTACGCCTTGCCGTCGCGGCCGGATTGTCCGTGTTGCTCGTGACAATCATCGCGGCGACGCTGGGCTCGACGATTCCGCTTGTGCTCAATCACTTCGACATCGATCCGGCCGTCGCCACGGGCGTCTTCATCACGACGGCGAACGACATCCTGGGCGTCCTCGTGTATTTCACGGTCGCCTCGACGATCTATCTCGGCGCGGTCGTCTAGCGCCGCGGACTATTCTTTCGCCGTCTTGCGTCGCGCGGTCTTCTTCTTTGCGGCAGGCTTGTCACGTGTCGCCTTGCGCAGCTCCGCCAGCGATTCCTCGATACAACGCACGAAGAATTCGATGTCGGGCAAGGTCTCTCGCGTCGACGTCACATTGAACGTGATCTTGCCGTTGTAACTCGGCGTCGCGATGAACAGGCCCATGCCGTCGGCCAGCGGCGCGATGCCGTAGGTCGCAATCTGTTTCGCGCCGTTCATGTACATCGGCACTTGCGGTCCCGGCACGTTGGAGATGAACAGGTTGCAGATATTGGCCGCTACGCCCGCGCGCAAAACAAGCCGGCCCGCCGTGACGAGGGTGGCGGCCGGTACGTGCTGGCTGAGATCGGTCATGAGGCGTGCCGAGACGCCGGATTTCGCTGCCTTGCTCTTTTGCGTCGCGGCATGGATGGCGCGCAGGCGTTCGACGGGATTCGACTTGTCCGTGAAGATGCGCGTCGTCATCGATGTCACGCGATTGCCGATTTTCTCTTCGTCGTTGCCCGTGCCGTTTCTCGCGTTGATCGGCACCCAGGCGACGAGTGACTCGGCCGGCAGCTCGTTGTGATGCATCAGGTATTTGCGCAGCGCTCCGCCGCAGATGCAAAGCACGATGTCGTTGATCGTACTGCCCGGAACGGCGTTCTTGATCGCTTTCAATTCGTCGAGATCGACCGTCGTCGCGTCGAACATCTTGTGCGGCGACGCATTGCAATTGAAACGCGAGTCCGGGACGACATCCGAGACCTCGTGCTGCGACGACAACGAGTCCTGCACCCAGCGATACAGGGCCGGCGCCGAGCGCATCACGGCGTCGGTCAATCCGATCGGAGAGCGCACCGTATTCCAGACGGCCCGCGAGGCCATGTCGATCACGCCGGGCCGCGGGCTGCGCTGCGCGACGAACGAGTCCAGCGGCACAGCGGGGGTCCCCTTGTTGTCGATGTCCATCAACGCGCCGAAGTAATTGACGATCGACGCGCCGTCGACGGCGGCATGGTGCAACTTCGTCGCAATGGCATAGGCGCCTTCGGGCACGCCTTCGACATGATCGAGGCCCTCGATGACGAGCATTTCCCAGAGTGGGCGCGACTTGTCCAGCGGCCGGGCATGGAATCGCGACAGCTGGATACAAAACTGGCGCCAGTCGGCCGGCGCGGGTAGCCCGCAATGCTGGACGTGGTACTCGAGATCGAAGTGCTCGTCATCGACCCAGTAGGGGAAGTCGAGCTCGAGCGGCACGCGCACGAGGCGGCGCCGGAACAGCGGATTCATGTGCAGGCGGCTCTCGACGTGCGCGAGAATATCCTTAAAACGGACGATTTCGCCGCCAGGCACCGTGGACGGGTCGAACACAGCCACGGCCGTGATCTGGATATGATTGTCCTCCGATTCCATGTAGAGGAATTGCGAATCTTGCGGGCTGAGTTGATCCATTAGCTCTTCACTACGCGTAGTGGCTTGACGATATGTCCGTCACGATCCTGGCCCAGCGCCCGCAGATACATGTCGCGAACCTCGTTGATGTGCTCGTCGATCGTCTCGGTCTTCCAGTTGTCGGTATGGACCGGAGGCAACACTTCGACGTCGACGGTCGCGGGCCGATAGATCGCCGAGCCTTTCGGCATGATATCGCCGGAATTTCGGATGACGATGGGTACGACCGGCACGCCCGCCTGCATGGCCAGGTGGAACGCGCCTTTCTTGAACGGCGCGAGTTTCGGCGTAATCGAGCGCGTGCCTTCGGGCGAAATACACACGGACTTGCCCTCGATACGCATCGTGTCGACCAGGCTGGCGAGCGCTTCGACGGCCTTGTCGTGATCCCTGCGATCGATCAGCACGACACCCGAAAACTCGAGGATGCGCCCGATCAGTGGAATGTCCCCGATTTCTTTCTTACCGATACCGCTGATGTCCCGTCGCAGCAGGCGCGCGACGATGACCATGTCGACGTTGCTCTGGTGATTGAAAACGAACACGGCCGGACGATGCGACCAGAGGTGATGCTCGCCCTTGATCTTCAGGTTGAGCCCGATGAGCGCGCTGGCGAGGTCGGCAAAGACCGATAAAGAAAAATTGATGGCGTCGCGCCGCGACCCCGTCAGGGCCCAGATCGGCAGGCCCGCGAAGAAGGAACCCATCAGGCTCGCCGGCACCATGGCCGTGCGCAGCCAGTCCGTCGGTGTCGGGCGGCCGCGGCTCGCGAAGCGCCGCACGGGCCAGCCGCGCTCCTCCGAGATTGCGAGCAGACGGCTGCTCGGATTCAGCGGCCGCGGATTGCCGACGCGCTCGAGCAGCTGCAGGTCGTCGGTGCTGTCCGAATAAAAGAAACTCTTCTCGAGATCGATGCCCTGATCCGCGGCGAGCCGTTCTGCCGCGATCACCTTGCCCGGACCGAAGCAGATCGGCCGTTTGACCTCGCCCGTGAAGACGCCGTTCTCTACCTGCAGGTGCGTGCACAGAAGGTGTTCGATATCGAGGCTGCGCGCCGCCGGGGCGACCTGGTAGGGCGAAGCCGACGAAATGATCGCGACCGTGTGGCCCTTGCGCAGGTGTGCTTCGACGAGTGCTCGCGTCTCGGGGTAGATCTGGCGTGCGAGATGCGAGCGGAAGACTTCTTCGCCGAACTTGGAATAGCTGTCCTCGGGCACGCCGCGCAGGAACTGCGATGCCGCGAGGGCCAGCGCCGGGAAGCCGAGGATGCCGATGCCGAAACTGGCCATGACACTGACGAGCTCGACGAACTCTCGCGGCGACAATTGTCCGCGCTTGAGTTGTTCCCGGATGAACGTGACGGCCGAGTAGCCCGAGATGATGGTGCCGTCGAAATCGAAGAGTGCCCCGATTTCCGGGCCGTCCGGCAGGTTTTCGATTTCGGCGACGACGTTGTGGTATGACACGGCGAATTCCTCTGAACCGACCATTGTACGGCCAGAAGGGCCGACTGCACTACGTATTTTAAGCAGATCGGGCCCTGGCACCGCCCGGGTGGTCGGATGACTCGCCGGGTGCGTGGTCTCCGGGAGCCTCTCGTGCCGGTCGAACCGGCGCCGCGATGCAGGTACAGTCAGCGGCATGATAGCCGCGCCTGCCAGGATTTCGGTCGCTCCGATGATGGAGCACTGGCGCCGTTTTCTCGATAAGGCTGGTTATTCAGAAGTTTAGACATGGCGAGTTTTTCGTGTCGCACCGAGTCGCTCGAACACGTGCGAACCCAATTTGCGCAAATGTCGACGGTAGGAAGCGCTATTTCATATTCGCCCACTGGCGTGTCGCAATGGTCCGTTGCTTGTCGATGTGATTGGCAAGGTCAATGGCACTGATCAGCCAGGGCGATTTCTGTGATCCGGCTCTGTAAGCAGGAACAGGAAGTTGCTGGAGGCAGGCTCGACGTTTCGCTTTCGCCGACGACAAACCAAAGTACTTCTCGCAGATCCGATCGAGCGGAATTTCCGATTCGCCGAATTCGGCCAGCAATCCGAAGTAGGTTGGGTTAATGCTCATCGACCCAGGTACGTCACGGTTACCTGCTCGCGATTGTGCCCGAGCTCGTTCGTGATCACGGCGCGCGCTTTCTTGTCGAGCGCGCGCTGATCGTTTGTGAGGTCAGCACGCTTCGGTCCCCCGGCCAGGGGCGCCGGGAAGCCTGCGATTTCCTCGAACCGCCGCTGCGCATAGGCGTGCCTGAGGCCGTGCATCTTGCTTAGGCCCGCGCGGATACACTGCCCCTCGTAGCGGTTCTTCTGCGCCTTGTAGTTCCTGTCGGCCGGGATCAACGAGCCGTTGCCAGCGAGGGCCCGGGCTTTGTCCAGGACCTCACGCTGCGCCTCGGTGCATATCGGGATCTCGCGTGCCCGGCCGCCCTTGGTCCAGCTGGGCTTCAGCCACAGCGTGTTGCCCTTGTTGGCGAGATCCGGTCGGATCTTGATGGCTTCCTCGCGACGGAGGCCAAACTCGCGCTGCAGCTCGAGACTCGTCCTGACGTGCTGATCGGTAATCCGGGCCAGCCGATCCTCGTCCAGGGCGGTCGCACGGTTAGCGCTGCTCACGTAACAACGTCGCGGTATCCCGTAGTGATCGTTCGAACGGGCCACTACGTTTTGCTTATTCACCTTGGCAGCCCACCAACGTATGGCCGCCATGCGATTCTTGATGGTGCCGATGGCGACCGTGCTCTCCAGCCACCGCTTCACCAGGGCCTCGACGTGTTTCGGTTTGAGGGATTTGGCCTGCATGTCGCGAAAGCCCAGCTCATGCAATTGGTTGGCGACCAGGGTCAGCACGCGCTCGCGCTGCACCTGGGTGCCGAAGCTCCCGTCCCGGTTGTTCTTACACAGTTGTTTCAGCTGGTAGTTCAGGCGTCTCACTGGTGTTGGACCTCACATAGGTTCATTTGAATGTTCGGTGAGTGTTTCTGATCACTTGCCGACCGCAGTCAAACAAGGACATCCGCTAAGGGATGAGAATCGATCCTGGGACACCACTCCCACATGACCTGAACAGGCCTGGTCACAGGCCACACCGTTTCTCTGCCGTGGGCAGATCTGGATCGGTGCGAACCAGCCGTGCTCCTTATGGGAGCGAATATGAAGATTGCCAACGTTTTGGGCCTCCTATTGATGAACTTGCAGGGCAATCACCTGCGGGGGTTGAAGATGCCGTTCCCGGCGAACGGGAACATGGGCTCTCGGGGACGAGTCCCCGGTGCTGACGATCGAGCCCTTTTCAGCACGGTTGCCGTTATATAGCGAACGGCGGCGCTCTCAATCAGTGGGCACAGACTACCGCGGCGTCATTTGCCTGGCAGCAGAAATGCCGGGCTGCGAACGGCAGAGTTTCTGGGCTGGCGGCGCGCGTCATTACTGTGCCCACTGGGCCCAGCAATGACGCGCTCTCGATCGGCCCGCCTGCCTGGGCGCTGCATCGAGCCGAGCGCCGGAGCGGCGCTCGACTCTTTTCGCATTCCGATACGGCGATAGAGAGGGGCGGCGCCCCGATGTTCCATCCACGATGGAGCAGGGGCCGGCAGACGCCTTGTGTCGGCCACGCTGCTGTGTCGCTGCACACCAGCCTATGGCCGCTTTTCATGCGAAATCCGAGTTATCCACAGCGTCAACCGTTGACGCTGTGGATAACTCGGGCGTTGCCGCCTCTAACCCCCTGATTTCGGCTCCGTGGCGGCCCCGACCGGCAGCAAGAGCGCGGTAGAGCGGTCGGCCAGTGTCCGCTGAGTCAGATATCGGTCTGTTCCGAGATCTCCAGGGCGTCGTCGATCTCGATGCCGAGATAACGCACGGTGCTGTCGAGATTGGAGTGGCCGAGCAGCAGTTGCACGGCCCGGAGGTTCTTGGTGCGCCGGTAGATTAGCGTCGCCTTGGTACGGCGCAGAGAGTGCGTGCCATAGACGCTCGGGTCCAGGCCGATCGCGCGCACCCAGCCGTTGACGATACGCGCGTACTGGCGCGTCGACAGGTGAGGGGAGTGTTTCACGCGGCTCGGAAACAGGTAGTCGCTCTCGTCCAATTTCGCCGCCGCCAGCCACTCTTCGATGGATTGGCGGGTACGTGCGGTGATCTCGAAGCGCACCGGTCGCCGGGTCTTGCTTTGGCGAACAGTAGCGCGAGACAGTACCTCTCCGCCGTTGGCGATATCGGCGACTTGCAGGGCCAACAGGTCGCAGGCCCGCAACTTGCTGTCGATCGCCAGGTTGAACAGCGCGAGATCCCGACGATTGCCGATCGTCTGCAGGCGCATGCGAATGGACCAGATCTCCTGCATTGAGAAAGGCGCTTTCTGGCCAACCAGCTTGCCCTTGTTCCAGGGCGTGTGCCTTGTGGGCGACTTGCGACGAAACATCCATGACTTCCAAGCAAATTGGGAGCCAATAGTTGCCGTTCAGTCGACCGCTTTGAAGGGAAAACCGACCCTTCAGATGGTATGATTTTTCTTTTGCGAACTTCAGTTCGTGACCCTAACCAGCCGGTCGCCAACCCTCGCATCGAGACCCGAAATCGACCGAAATAGACCATCGTGACAAGCAAGGATCTCACTTGATGGACAGCCTTAGACGCTGGTTCAAGAAAACTATTCGACCGGGCTGCGAGTGGCTCCGAGACTACGAGAGAGATGCGATTGTGGCGTTCTTTCTCAGTCGTTCCGAGGATGAACGTGGCAAGCTGGTTCAGCAGTTTCGGCGCTTGGACATGCAGCAGCGATCACCGAGCGGCAAATTGTTGCAGCTATTCGATGCATTAGAGCCAATAAGAAAGGGCTGGCCGAACAGTATCTTGCTTGATTCAACCGCGCCGCTAGTTGGCCACCAATTGTCAATTCAGCGGAACGACAAGCTGCACAGTCGTTTCGTGATTTTTCTCGGTCACGGGGGACTGGGCGAAATCCAGTTCACCAAGTGGCCCTCAGATTTTGAGTCTCGGTCGGTCAGAATTTCTCAACTTGCTACGCCCCTAGAGAGCGATCCTTCTCTCCCTCCGGGGTTTCGATTTGAGTTCGAAAAGACTCTGACCGAGGACGAAGAACAGGCGCTAGAAAACTCACTCGAACAGGCTCCGTGACCGGCTGGTTGTGGCCGCCTCCAGCCGCTCACCTGGTGATAATATAAGAGGCTGGTGATG
>JBFJQO010000087.1:0-8738 GCA_041616535.1 Woeseiaceae bacterium
ATGCTCAATGGCAGCATCGTCCACACTAACTTCCTCGGCACCGGCAACCGTGTCGCGGTCGAGCTGAATTCCGGTCGATTCCAGAAGCTGTACAGCATCTCGCATTCGGATCCCTACCGGACGATGGACGGCGTGCGCCGGACCGTGAGCGTCAATTACCGCGACATTACGCAGTTCACGTCGGCTGCGTCGGATTTCTCGACGACGAGCGCCGGCGCGACGCTGGACTACGGCTACCCCATTTCGGAATACCAGACGTTGTCGTTCGGGCTGACGTTCCAGCATTCGGAATTGCTGTCATCGACGAACAGCACGGTGCAGGCGCAGGAGTGGGTTGCAAATAACGGTAACCCCTTCGTCGAGGACGTCGGCACGGGCGTCGCCTTCTTCGGGACCGAGTTCGATACGCTGGAGATGATCGCGGGCTGGACCTACGACAGCCGTAACCGGGCCATCTTCGCGAATCGGGGAACTCGCCAGCAGTTATTCCTGTCCATGGCCGTGCCGGGCAGCGACGTAGAGTTCTTCCAGGCGCGCTACAGTTTTACGAAATACTTTCCCCTGTGGAAGAACAAGTGGACGCTGCGTTTCAACACCGAGCTTGGTCTGGGTGAAGCCATGGGCGATACGACCGCTTTGCCGCCCTACAAGCAGTTCTACGGGGGCGGCCCGCAGTCGGTCCGCGGCTTCAAGGAATCGTGGCTCGGGCCGCGGGACAGCTTCGGCCGGCCCTACGGCGGCAACATGTTGGTTGCAAGTCAGCTAGAGCTTATACTCCCGCTTCCGGAGAAGTGGTCCGGCCAGGCAAGGGCCAGCCTGTTCTACGACGTCGGTAATGTGTTCAACACGGGTGAAGTTGCGTTTACGGACAAGCTCGGCGCCCCGATCGAATACAAACCGGATTTCGACGAATTGCGTGCATCGGTTGGAGTCGGCGTCCAGTGGCTGGCACCGCTGGGGCTGTTTCGCTTCAGCTATGCTTACCCGCTGAACGAGTATGATGGTAACGACAGGTTCTTCGGAGACGAGGTCGAACAGTTCCAGTTCTCCATTGGACAAGCTTTTTAACGGAATGGATGGTTTTATGAAGTATGTAAAGCAACATGTGGTCAAGGCTGTCATGAGTATTGCCCTGGTATGCGCGTTCGCGCTGCCGGCAGCCGCACAGGAAATCAAGATCGGCGTTGTAAGCCTGCCGGCGCTCATTGAGCGGGCTCCGCAGACGAAGTCCGCTATGGATGCTTTGCAGGAAGAGTTCGCGCCGCGCCAGCGCGAGTTCCAGGCAAAGCAGAAAGAATACGAAGATCTCGCGGCGAAGGCGCAGAAGGACCTCGCCGTCATGGGCGAGACTGAGCGTCGCAATGCGGAAAAAGACCTCCGGGAATTGCAGCGCGAACTGACACGCCTGCAGAACGAGTTCCAGGAAGACCTGAATCTGCGCCAGAACGAAGAGTATGGACTTCTGCAACGTTCGATGCTCAAAGAGGTTCAAGACTACGCGGAAGCTCAGGGATACGACCTGATCGTCGGTGACGGCGTGCTGTATGTAAACAGCGCAGTCAACATCACTGACGAGGTACTGCGCGCGGTCGAAGCGAACTACCAGGCAAACAGCGCACGCTAAGCTGTTTCCCAATGCCGATCAGCCTCGGAGAACTCGCGACACGGTTTGGCTGTGAGCTGATCGGCGATCCTGACATTACCGTCAGCGGCGTCGCCTCGTTGCCGAACGCCACCGGCGATTCGCTGGCATTCCTCGCCAATACGGCATACAGAGGGCACTTGTCTTCGACGAAGGCGGCTGCCGTAATATTGCGGCCCGACGATGCGGCCCATTCTCCTGTTGCCGCGATCCTGCACGACGACCCGTACGCATGCTACGCGCGCATGGCGGCTGTGGTGTGCCCGCCACCGGCGTTCGAATCGGGCGTGCATGCATCCGCCGTTGTCGATCCGTCCGCACGGGTGGCCGGGACTGCCTGCATAGCGCCCAATGCCGTCGTGGGCGAACGTTCAACGATTGGCGAAAACGTCTACGTGGGTCCCGGCACTGTCATCGGTCCGGACTGCGAGGTCGGCGACGGCTGCCGGTTCGTCGCCAACGTCACGCTGGCCCGCGAGGTGCGCATCGGTAAGCGCGGTATTTTTCACCCCGGCGTCGTCATTGGCGCCGACGGCTTCGGGAACGTGATGACGCCCGAGGGCTGGGTCAAGGTGCCGCAGGTCGGCGGCGTGCGCATCGGCGACGATGTCGAAATCGGTGCCAACACGACGATTGACTGCGGCACAATCGACGACACCGTCGTCGACAACGGCGTGCGCATCGACAATCTCTGCATGATTGGACACAACGCATTCATCGGAGCGCACACGGCGATGGCCGCGCAGACCGGTATTGCGGGCAGCACCAAGATCGGCCAGCGCTGCCTGTTCGCGGGGCAGGGCGGTTCGGTCGGTCACATAACGATCTGCGACGATGTCATCATCGGTGCCAAGTCCTGGGCTTCCAAGGACATCACCGAGCCGGGCACCTACGTCGCGAGCTTCCCGGCGGAGCCGGCCCGCGACTGGGCGCGGCAGCTCGCTCGCTTTCGGCGCATCGAGGCGTTGCAGGCACGCGTGAAGAAACTGGAACAGAAATGATTCACCCCACAGCTATCGTCGCCGACAGTGCGATCATCGCGGATGACGTCGAGATCGGAGCGTATTCGGTCATCGGTGACCACGTCGAGATCGGCAAGGGCACGAAGATCGACAGCCACGTCGTGATCAAGGGGCCGACGACGATCGGTGCGGATAACCGCATCCACCAGTTCGCTGCTCTCGGCGATGCCCCCCAGGACAAGGCCTATGCAGGCGAGCCCACGCGACTCGTCGTCGGCAACCGCAATACGATTCGCGAGTACGTGACGTTCAGCCGCGGCACCGTGAAGGACCAGGGCGTGACGATTATTGGCGACGACAACTGGATCATGGCGCACGCCCACATCGCGCACGATTGCGTCGTCGGCAACAAGACCGTGATGGCGAACAATACGGCTCTCGCGGGGCATGTGTACGTCGGTGACTGGGTCATCTGCGGCGGCAACTCGGGTGTGCACCAGTACTGCAGTATCGGCGCCCACGCGTTTCTCGGCATGTTCTCGGCCGTCAGCCGCGACATTCCCGCGTACTCGATGGTCGCGGGGCAACCGGCCGTCGTACGCGGCATCAACAGCGAAGGCCTGAAGCGACGCGATTTTACGCCGGACCAGATTCGCAACATCAAGAACGCCTATCGCATCACGTTTCGCAGTGGCAAGAAACTCGCCGACGCGATCGAGGAAATCGCGGCGCTTGCGACGTCGCAGCCCGAACTCGACCTGTTCCTCGAATCGCTGCGCTCATCCCGGCGCGGCCTGGCCCGCTAAGACGCCGACATGAGAATCGGGCTGGTCGCTGGCGAGGCATCCGGTGACGTGCTTGGCGCGGGGCTGATACGCGCGATTCGTGCGCGTTGTCCAGAGGCGCACTTCGAAGGTGTCGCCGGACCGGCGATGGTCGAGGCTGGCTGCGATCAATGGGAACAGTCGGAATCGCTGGCCGTCATGGGTTTCGTTGAACCGATCGCCCACATTCCACGCCTGCTGCGCCTGCGGCGCGATCTCGTGCGACGCTGGACCGCATCGCCGCCCGACGTCGTCGTCGGCATCGATGCGCCCGACTTCAATCTCGGGCTCGAAAAGAAACTCCGCAAGGCGGGCGTTAAGACAGCGCATTTCGTGAGCCCCACGATCTGGGCGTGGCGGCCCGGGCGCGTGAAAACCGTGAAGAAAGCGGCCGACCGGGTGCTCTGCATTTTCCCGTTCGAGCCGGCCATGTACGAGGCGCACGGCGTCGATGCCGTGTTCGTCGGCCACCCGCGAGCGCACCAGACACCCGAGATCGTCGACACGAACGCGGCGCGAGCGCAGCTCGGCATCGATGCCGCCGAGGTCGTCGCCCTGATGCCCGGTAGCCGGCGCGGCGAGATCGAGCGGCTCGGACGCGTGTTCGCCGAGGCGGCGCGGACGATTCGCGACGCCCGCCCCGGCATCTGCTTCGTGGCGCCGGTCGCGACACCCGCACTGAAGCCGATGATCGAGGCGCATCTGCGCGATGCCGGCGTTCACGACGACGTCATGCTGCTCGACGGCAATTCGCAGCTCGCGATAACGGCCGCGGACGTTGCGTTGCAGGCTTCGGGTACCGCGGTGCTCGAGGCGGCGCTGCTGCGCAAACCGACCGTCGCCGCCTACAAGGTCGCGCCGCTGAGCTGGTTCATCGGCAAGGGCCTGCGCCTCATCAGGCTGACGCACTACACGATGCCGAATCTGCTGACCGAGGAACCGCTCGTGCCAGAGTTCATCCAGGGCAATGCGCGTCCCGAGCTGATCGCGGCGGCCGTCATCGAGCTCCTTGCCGACCCGGGCCGGCGCGAATCCATCAGCCGCAGTTTTGATAGACTCCGGAACGAGCTGGCACTCGATTCAGACCAGCATGCCGCGGATGCGATCATCGGGCTGGCGCGGCGCTAACGGGGCACAACACGGCAGGCATGCAGCAGGCAACTTTGTTCGATATCCAGGGTCTCGTCGCCGGTGTCGACGAGGCGGGGCGAGGGCCGCTGGCCGGTCCCGTCGTTGCGGCGGCCGTCATTCTCGATCCCGACGATCCGATCGAGGGACTGGCCGACTCGAAGAAACTCGGCGTTGCGCGGCGGGAGTTCCTGGCCGGGCAGATCCGTGCCCGGTGTCTGTCCTGGGCCGTCGGCTGGGCGGACCCCGCGGAGATCGACGATCTCAACATCTTGGCGGCGACGATGCTCGCCATGCGGCGTGCGCTGGCCAACCTCACGATTACGCCGCAGGGCGTCAGGGTCGACGGCAATCGCCTGCCGGACCTTACGTTCGGCGACGTCCGACTCGACGGCGAGGCAATCGTCGGCGGCGACGACAAGGTCGCTGCAATCAGTGCTGCCTCGATCATCGCCAAGACGACGCGCGACGGCATCATGGAATTCCTCGACCGCGTCCATCCCGAGTACGAATTCGCGCGGCACAAGGGTTACGGCACACAGGTGCATCTCGCGCGGCTGCGTGAGCACGGTCCCTGCATCTGTCATCGGACGAGCTTCGGCCCGGTGAGGGCTTGCGCTTGAGCGCCCGGGCATTCGTCCATCTGCACGTCCACACCGAGTATTCGCTCGTGGACAGCACGATCCGCATACCCGCGCTCATGGACGCCGCAGCCGGCATGCGCATGCCGGCCGTCGCGCTGACCGACCAGAGCAACCTGTTCGGTCTCGTCAAGTTTTACCGCAAGGCGATTGGGGCCGGTGTCAAACCGATCATCGGGGCCGACCTGAAGATCCTCAATACCGACGAGCCCGATCGGCCCTATAGGCTGTTGTTGCTCGTCAAGGACAACGACGGCTACCGCAAGCTGTCGCAGCTGATCACGCGCAGTTACATCGAGGGCCAGCACCGCGGCGCGCCGATGGTCAGGCGCGAGTGGCTGACTGCCGAAGCCTGCGCTGGGCTCATCGCGCTGTCGGGCGGCCTGCATGGGGACATCGGGCATGCCCTGCATGCCAACCACGGCGACCAGGCTCGCGAACGCCTCGACGCCTGGTGCGACGTGTTCCCGGATCGCTTCTATCTCGAGCTCGTCCGCACCGGGCGCAGCGGCGAAGAAGACTGCGTGCGCGCAAGCATCGCGTTGGCCGCGGACACCGACACGCCCGTCGTCGCGACCAACGACGTGCGCTTTTTGCAGCCGGACGACTTCGATGCGCACGAGGCTCGGGTCTGCATTCATGACGGGCGTGTCCTGGCCGATGCGGAACGGCCCCGGCTCTACAGTCCGCAGCAATACCTGCGGTCGCCCGAAGAGATGGCCGAGTTGTTTGCGGATGTCCCCGAGGCGCTCGACAACACGGTCGAAATCGCCAGGCGCTGCAATCTCGATCTGCGCCTCGGCGAAAGCGTGCTGCCCGCGTTTCCCGTCCCGGAAGGACAGGATGAAGCGGCTTTCCTCGCGGCCGAAGCACGGCGCGGACTCGACACAGCATTGCAGCGCATCTTCGAGATGCGGGACATTCCGGAGAAAGAGCGGCCCGCATTCGGCGCGCCGTACCACGAGCGCCTCGAAACCGAACTCGACGTGATCCGTTCGATGGGCTTCCCGGGATACTTCCTGATCGTCGCGGACTTCATTCGCTGGGCGCGCGACAATGACGTGCCCGTGGGTCCCGGGCGCGGGTCGGGCGCGGGCTCGCTCGTCGCCTGGGTGCTCGGCATCACGGATCTCGATCCGCTGCAACACGACCTTCTTTTCGAACGATTCCTGAACCCCGAGCGCGTGTCGATGCCGGACTTCGACGTCGACTTCTGTATGGAGGGCCGCGACGACGTCATCGACTACGTAGCCCGCCGCTACGGGCGCGAGCGCGTGTCGCAGATCATCACGTTCGGCACGATGGCGGCCAAGGCCGTGATCCGGGATTGCGGCCGCGTGCTCGGCCAGCCCTATGGATTCGTCGATCGAATCGCCAAGCAGGTGCCGTTCGAGGTCGGCATGACGCTCGAGAAAGCGCTCGAGCAATCCGACGAGCTCGCCGCGATGTACCGTGACGACGAAGAGGTTACGGCAATCATCGATCTCGCGACGTCGCTCGAGGGACTCGTGCGCAATGCGGGCAAGCACGCGGGCGGCGTCGTCATTTCCCCGGGCCCGTTGACCGACTTTGCGCCGCTCTACTGCGAGGAAGGCGGCACCAACGTCATCACGCAACTCGACAAGGACGACGTCGAAGCGATCGGCCTGGTCAAGTTCGACTTCCTCGGCCTCAAGACACTGACGATCATCGACTGGGCCGTGCGCATCGCGAACGAGACGAACCCAGGTCTCGAGCTCGACATCAACCGCATTCCCGAGCGCGATGCGAAGACCTTCGAACTGCTGCGCAGCACGCGCACGGCCGCCGTGTTCCAGCTCGAGTCGAGCGGCATGCGCGACCTGATCAAGCGTATGCGGCCGGATCAGTTCGACGATCTCGTAGCACTGGTTGCGCTGTTCCGTCCCGGACCGCTGCAATCGGGCATGGTCGACGACTTCATCACGCGCAAGCATGCGGCCAGCGGCGCCGACATCGACTATCTGCATCCCGACCTGAAGCCGGTCCTCGACGAGACCTACGGCGTCATTCTCTACCAGGAGCAGGTCATGCAGATCGCGCAGGTTCTTGCGGGCTACACGCTCGGCGGTGCCGACCTGCTGCGCCGTGCGATGGGCAAGAAGAAACCCGAGGAGATGGCGAAGCAGCGAGAGATCTTCGTCAGCGGCGCGACCGAGCGCGGTGTGACCGACAAAACCGCGACCCGGATCTTCGACCTGATGGAGAAATTCGCGGGTTACGGTTTCAATAAGTCGCACTCGGCCGCGTATGCCGTGCTGTCGTATCAGACGGCGTACCTGAAAGCGCATTATCCGGCGGCGTTCATGGCCGCCGTGATGAGCGCGGACCTGCAAAACACGGATCGCCTCGTCACGCTCAAGGACGATTGTCGCCAGCTCGGCCTGAAACTGCTCGCCCCGGACGTCAATCGTTCGTCCTATCATTTCAGCGTGCCGGCCGGCGACCGCATCCTGTACGGGCTCGGCGCCATCAAGGGTGTCGGCCGAGGGGCGGTGGAGTCGTTGATCGCGGAGCGCGCAGCGCGCGGCGACTACGGCTGCCTGGCGGAATTCTGCCGGCGCGTCGATCATGACAAGGTCAATCGGCGCACGCTCGAGGCGCTGATCAAGTCGGGTGCAATGGACGGCTTCGGCGAAACCCGTCGCAGCCTCATGCACCAGGTCCCCGAGGCCCTGCGCAGCGCCGATCAGCAGGCGCGGGCGGCCGCCGCGGGGCAGAATGACATGTTCGGGCTCGGTGAACCCGAGGCCGAGGCCGAACTGGAGCCCATGCGCCTGGCGGAGTGGCAGGAGCGCCTGTTTCTCAGTAACGAGAAGGAAGCGCTCGGTCTGTACCTGACGGGGCACCCGTTCGACGCCGTGCGCGACGATGCACGGCATTTCGCGGACGGCAAGCTCAGCGATATCACGGCCGAGCCGCCGCCGCAGACCAACAAGGGCGAGCGCAACTACGCCGCGCAACGCGAGGCGACCGTCGCTGGCCTGATCGTCGACGTGCGCAAGCGTGGCAACCGCGTCAGCGTCGTGCTCGATGACGACACCGGTCGCATGGAAATCAGCTTCTTCAGCGAAGCATTTCAGGAATTCAGACACCTGCTCGTCAAGGACGAGATCGTCGTCGTCTCGGGCGGTCTGCGCTACGACGACTTCATCGGCAGCTGGACCGTCAACGCGAAAAGTGTGCTGCACATCGACCGCGTCATCGAGTCCCGCGCACGCGGCCTGGTCCTGAGCCTGGCGCCGAACGGGCAGGGCGAGAATGTACTCGTCCAGTTGCACGACCTGCTTCTGCCTTTCCGCGAAGGCAGTTGCGACGTGTCGGTGCGCTACATCGGTGACAGCGCCGCTGCGCGGCTGTCGCTCGGGCCCGAATGGGCCGTCCGCCCGAGCCGCGAGTTGCGCGATAAGTTGACGGAATTGCTCGGGAACAATAATGTGCGACTAACCTACGCGCCCACGCGGGAGCTGAACTGATGGACATGAAGTTCCTGGATTTCGAGCAGCCGATCGCCGAGCTCGAG
>JBFJQO010000088.1:0-8729 GCA_041616535.1 Woeseiaceae bacterium
CGGCGCCGGCGCCGCGGCAATCCGTGCCGAACTGCCGCTCGGCGTGGCTGTCGCCCACAACGGGCTCGCCGCCATCCTGATGCTCGGCCTGTTAAGATTGCTCGCTTTGTGCAGGAACCGACAGGCGCTCTTGTAGGTGAACCGGGTCATCGCAGTCAGCTCGCCGGACCGGACCGTCGCACGATGGCTGCTGGTCTGCTGCGGCCTCGTGTTCGCGATGGTCGTGCTCGGCGGCTTCACGCGCCTGACGGGCTCAGGCCTGTCGATGGTCGACTGGCGGCCCCTCATGGGCATCCTGCCACCGCTCACGGACGCCGAATGGCAGCGCGTCTTCGAGATGTACCGGCAGAGTCCCGAGTTCCGCATGGTCAACTCGGCATTCGGCGTCGAAGATTTCAAGAGCATCTACTGGCTCGAGTACCTGCATCGGCTGCTCGGCCGCACGATCGGCATCGTGTTCCTCGTGCCGTTCGTGTATTTCTTCGCCAGGGGCTACGTCGTGCGACGGGAGTGGCCGAAGTACCTGGCCATGTTCGTGCTAGGCGGCCTGCAGGGACTGCTCGGCTGGTACATGGTCAAGAGCGGCCTCGTCGACGTGCCGCGGGTCAGCCAGTACCGCCTCACGGCGCACCTTGTCGCCGCATTCGCCATCTATGCGTACATGTTGTGGGTCGCGCTGTCCCTGCTGTTCCCGGCACCCGCCGGCGCGGCGCGGCACGCGTGGTACGGCAGGACGCTCGCCCTGTTGATCCTCGTGTCCGTCACGGTCGTCTCGGGAGGCTTCGTCGCGGGCCTCAAGGCCGGCAAGATCTACAATACGTTCCCGATGATGGGGGACGGCTGGATTCCGCCGGGACTCTTGGCGCTCGAGCCGTTCTGGCGCAACTTCTTTGATAACATGACGACGGTCCAGTTCGATCACCGGCTGCTTGCGATAGCGACCCTGGTGCTGGTCGTCGTTTACTGGTTCAAGGCGCGTGAAGCCGACCTGCCCTCCCGGGTTCGGCCGGCGGCGAATGCCTTGTTACACACGGTCGTCCTGCAGGTCGCGCTCGGTATCGCGACGCTGCTGCTGGCTGTTCCCGTCATTCTCGGCGCCGCGCACCAGGGCGTCGCGATGATAATGTTCACGGTCGCGCTGTACCTCGTACACGCGCTCAGGAGAGTCTGATGCAGGTTTGCTTCGACCAGGACCTCATCGTCCGCTACGGCGGCCGCGGGCCGCGTTACACGTCCTACCCGACGGCGCTGCAATTCACCGACGCGCTGACGGAAGTCGACTACAAGGCCAAAGCGCAGGAAAGCAATGCGAGCGATGTGCCGCTGTCGTTGTACGTCCACATCCCGTTTTGCCACTCGCTTTGTTATTACTGCGGTTGCAACAAGATAGTGACGCGCAACGAGCAACGCGTTGCCCGCTACATGGAGATGCTCTACAAGGAGATCGACATGCAGGCGGCGCTGTTCGACAAATCGCGCACAGTCGAACAACTGCACTTCGGCGGCGGCACGCCGACCTACCTCGACAAGCAACAGCTCGGCGCGCTCATGGACCACCTGCGGGCCTCGTTCACGTTCGACGAAAGTGACAATCGCGAGTTTTCGATCGAAGTCGATCCGCGCACGGTAGACGCCGAGCGCATCCAGGAACTCTGGGACCTCGGCTTCAATCGCCTGAGTCTCGGCATCCAGGATTTCAACGAAGACGTGCAAAAAGCCGTCAATCGCATGCAATCGCCGGCCGAGGTCGAGGCGCTCATGCGCGCGGCGCGCAAAGCGGGCTTCGGTTCGATCTCTTTCGACCTGATCTACGGCCTGCCGCACCAGACCGTCGAGAGCTTCGATGCGACCCTCAACGTCGTCATCGCGATGAAACCGGACCGGTTGGCCGTGTACAACTACGCGCACCTGCCGCAGCGCTTCAAGGGCCAGCGCATGATCAACGCGGACGACATTCCGGCGCCCGAGACCAAGCTGGACCTGTTACACCACACGATCGACAAGCTTTGCGACGTCGGCTATGTCTATATCGGCATGGACCACTTCGCCCTGCCCGACGACGAACTCGTGCTCGCCCGCCAGGACGGCACGCTGCAGCGCAACTTCCAGGGCTACTCGACGCACCGCCAGTGCGACCTCGTTGCGCTGGGCGTCAGTGGCATCGGCGGCATCGGCAACATGTTCGCGCAAAACGCCGTATCGACGATCGAGTACGAGGAGATCATCGAGCGCGGCGAATTGCCCATCAAGAAGGGCTTGCTCGTCGACGACGACGACCTCGTCCGCGCGGCCGTCATCCAGGACCTGATGTGCTACGACCGACTCGATTTCGACGCCTTCAGCAGCACGCACGGCATCGATTTTCGCGAGTACTTTGCCGACGAGATCGGCAAGCTCCATGTGCTCGAAGACGACGGGCTGATCGAGCTGTCCGATGCAGGGCTGGATATCACACCGCGCGGGCGGTTGTTGCTGCGCAACATCGCAATGACGTTCGACCGCTACGTCGATCTCGAGGAAAACGACAGCCGCTTCTCGAAGGCGATCTAGGGCAGGGACAGCCCTGTGCCGCGGAGCACAGGGATGTGCGGCAGCGGCCTTAACCGACCTCCGTCAGCCAGCCGTGGGTGTCCTCGCGCCGCCCAAACTGGATGTCCTGCAAGGCCTTCATGAGCTTGTCGCGGTTCGGGCCGGGGTGGCCGTCGCGAACCTTGATTTCCTTGCCCTTGTAGACGAGCGCGCCGACCGGCGACAGCGTGGCTGCGGTACCCGACAGGCAGGCCTCCCAGGTCGCGACCTTGTCGAGCAACTCGTCCACCGTGAACGGCCGTTCGCTGATCGTATAGCCCGTCTCGGCACCGAGCTTCAGGATCGAATCGCGCGTCATGCCGTGCAGGAACGTCGTATCGAGGGACTTCGTCAGGATCTCGTCGTCGCTGATCAACAGGAAGTTGGCGGCACCGGTCTCCTGTACGTCGCCGTTCGGGCAGAACAACACCTGGTCCACGCCATACTCGGCCTTCGCGGCAAGCGTCGGACCGAGCGCGGCCGCGTAGTTGCCCCCCGTCTTGGTGCTGCCGAGCTGCTCGGTCGTCCGCGCTCGCCGGTCCTCGACCAGCAGCTTGAGCGCGTCAGCCCCGCCCGCGAAGTAGTCGCCGACCGGCGAGGCGAGAACAAAAAGGATGGCTTCGGTTGACGGTGCCGCTGCAGCGCCGATGTTCTCTAGCGTACCGATCAGTGTCGGCCGCAAGTAAAGGGACGCAGGCGGCTCGGGAATGTCGGCAAGATTGTGGTGCACGACGTCGATGACCATGCCGGCCAGCTGATCCGTGTCGGGCACCGGCAGGCACAGCGACGCCGCACTCTTCTGCATGCGGGCGACGTGATCGTGCAGGCGGAAAATCCGACCCTTGCCGTCCGTCCAGCGATAGGCCTTGAACCCCTCGAAGCACGAGCTTGCATAGTGGAAGACGTGGGCGGCAGGGTGCATCGGCAGTGGGGCCAGCGGTTCGATGGATGCGGCGCTCCATGCGCCGTCGGAATATCGTGCGATCGCGATACGATCGCAAAACTCGGTGCCGAAAGGCTTCATGTGAATACGATCCGGGAGACTTCTCGAATGGTCTAACTGTGCCATTAATTGCAAAGGCTTTGCCAGAGGGGATTTCACGTATCTGCCGAATTGACGGCGAATTACCATAAGGATGGTAGGGGGCGATGCGCCGGCCCCTAGAACGTCGGCGGCGTGCACGCCGAAATCAGCTCGCAGGGCTCGCCGCCCGTGTTGCGAAACCGGTGCGGCTGGCTGCTGCGGAAGTAATACGCGTCGCCCGGCCGCAGCACAGCGACCCGGTCGCCGACCGTCACTTCGAGGCGGCCATGCAGGATGATGCCGCATTCCTCACCGTCATGGGTCATCGTGTGCCTGCCGGTGCCGGCGCCGGGTTCGTAACGCTCCTGGATCAGCTGGATGGCACGCTGGCCGAGGTGCGCCCCGACCTGCCGATAGGACACGCCACCGTCCGCGATTTCGGTCAACTCGTCGGCGCGGAAAAAGACGCGCTCCCGCACCTCGAGATCGTCGCCGAAGAACGCGCCCAGGCTGATCGGGAAGCCGTCGAGCACTTTCTTGAGCATACTGACGGTCGGGTTGAGCTTGCCGGCCTCGATCTGCGAAATCGTTGCATTGGCGACACCCGACTGGCGCGCCAGCTGGCGCTGCGAGAGATTGAAGCGGGTCCGGATTTCGCGGAGCCTGGTGCCGATGTCACGGTCCATGGTGCATTGCCCTTTGGGTGTTTAGTTTAATAAACATTTTCCGCGCTGCAGTCTTTGAAATCAACAAGTTATTTAGCAGGACCTAACGAATTGTTTAACATCACTGTGCGGGCTTACCATTTGCACATGTCGAGAATCGACCTGGAGCTTTATCCATGACTGCCAATGCCCCGAATGTCGACGCGTTCTGGCTGCCGTTCACGGCGAACCGCGATTTCAAGACCCGGCCCCGCGTAATAGCGGGCGCCGCGGGCCACCATTACACGACCCTGGACGGCGAGCGGCTGTACGACACGTTTGCCGGGCTCTGGACCTCGGGCCTCGGACATTGCCACCCGGCGATCGTCGAGGCGGTGCAACAACAGGTCGCGACGCTCGACTACGGCATGAGCTTCCAGGTCACCAACGACAAGGCCATCGAACTGGCCGCGCGCGTCACAGCGATGGCGCCGGACGGCATCGATCACTGTTTCTTCACGAACTCGGGGTCGGAGTCGGTCGACACCGCCCTGAAGATCGCGCTCGGCTACCACCGCGCGCGCGGCGAAGGCAATCGAACGCGGTTGATCGGACGCGAGAAGGGTTATCACGGTGTCAATTTCGGCGGCATGTCGGTCGGCGGCATCGTGCCGAACCGCAAGGTCTTTAGCGCAGCCCTGCTGCCCGGCGTTGATCACCTTCGCCACACGCTCGACATCGGTCGCAACGCGTTTTCCCGCGGCCTGCCGCCGCACGGCATCGAACTGGCCGACGACCTGGAGCGCCTGTGCACGCTGCACGACGGCAGTAACATCGCCGCCGTGATCGTCGAACCCGTCGCCGGCTCAGCCGGCGTCATACCGCCGCCCGCCGGCTACCTCGAGCGGCTACGTGAGATCTGCGACGCGCACGGCATCTTGCTGATCTTCGACGAGGTCATCGCCGCGTTCGGGCGGCTGGGTCACGCCTTCGGTGCGCAGCGTTTCGACGTCACGCCGGATATCATCACGACGGCCAAGGGTCTGACCAACGGCGTCATCCCGATGGGCGCCGTGCTCGTGCGCGACTCGATCTACGAGGCCTTCATGCAGGGTCCCGACTTCATGATCGAGCTGTTCCACGGTTACACCTACTCGGGGCACCCGGTGGCCGCGGCCGCCGGCCTCGCGACCATGGACGTTTACGATGTGGAAGGCACGTTCGCTCAGGCGCGAGAGCGCGAGCAACACTTCGAGGACCTTCTGCATGCGTTTGACGATCACGACAAGGTCATCGATGTTCGCAACTTCGGCCTCATGGGCGCCATCGAAATGGCGCCGCGTGAAGGGGCGCCCGGCGCCCGCGGCATGGAAGCGCACAAGACGTGTTTCTGGGACGAGAATCTCGTTGTCCGTGCCGGCATGGATACGCTGCAATTCTCGCCCTTCCTGAACTACGATCATGGCGAACTCGAACAGGCATTTGCGGCCATTCGCCGCGTCATCGACTCGATCGACTAGAATCAAGGTATTCCCGGAGATCCACATGAATGCGACGCCCGCTAGCGACATCGACACGGCCGAGACCGTCGGCCATTTCATCAACAATGCCGACGTAGCCGATGACAACCGGCCGTTGCCGGTGACCAACCCGGCGACCGGCAAGACGGTACGCCACGTCGCCATGGCGTCGCAGCAGACGGTCGAAGCGGCGATCACGGCCGCGCACGCGGCGTTCCCCGAGTGGCGCAATACTCCGCCCGCCAAGCGGGCGCGCATCATGTTCCGGTTCAAGGAACTACTGGAGCAGCATGCCGACGACATCTGCGCGGCACTGACAGAGGAACACGGCAAGGTGTTCGACGATGCGATGGGCGAATTCGGGCGTGGCGTCGAGGTCGTCGACTATGCCTGCGGTATTCCGGAACTTCTCAAGGGGGAGTACTCGCGCAATGTCGGGCCGAACATCGATAGCTGGTCGGATTTCCAGCCGCTCGGCGTCGTCGCGGGCATCACGCCGTTCAATTTCCCGGCCATGGTGCCGATGTGGATGTACCCGATGGCCATCGCCTGCGGAAACACGTTCGTGCTCAAACCGTCCGAGAAAGACCCGAGCGCGCCGATGATCTGCGCGCGGCTGCTGCGGGAGGCCGGGCTGCCCGACGGCGTCTTCAACGTCGTCAACGGCGACAAGGAGGCGGTCGATACCCTGCTCAACGACGACCGCGTCGAGGCCGTCAGTTTCGTCGGTTCCACCCCGATCGCCGAGTACATCTACTCCACCGGCACGGCCAACGGCAAACGCGTCCAGGCGCTGGGCGGAGCCAAGAATCACGCCATCGTCATGCCCGATGCCGACGTCGACAATGCGGTCAGCGCGCTGATGGGCGCTGCGTATGGCTCCTGCGGCGAGCGCTGCATGGCCATCTCGGTCGCCGTCTGCGTCGGTGACGAGGTCGCCGACCAGGTCGTCGGGAAACTGCGCGAGGAGATTGCCGGCCTCAAGGTCGGCAACGGCATGGATACGAGCAACCAGATGGGACCGCTCGTCACCAGGGACCATTACGACAAGGTGCGCGGCTACGTCGATCTCGGCGTCGCGGAAGGCGCGGACCTCGTCGCCGACGGGCGCCCGCTCGTCGTCGAGGGACATGAGGACGGCTTCTTCCTCGGCCCGTGCCTGTTCGACAACGTCCGCACCGACATGCGCATCTATAACGAGGAGATCTTCGGCCCGGTCCTGTGCGTCGTGCGTGCGGATTCCGAAGAGCAAGCGATGCGCATGATCGACGAGCACGAGTACGGCAACGGCACGTGCATATTCACGCGTGACGGCGAGGCGGCGCGCTATTTCGCCGACAACATCAACGTCGGCATGGTTGGCATCAACGTCGCATTGCCGGTGCCCGTGGCCTACCACAGCTTCGGCGGCTGGAAGCGCTCGTTGTTCGGCGACCTGTACGCGTACGGCCCGGACAGCATTCGTTTCTATACGCGCCGCAAGACGATCACGCAGCGCTGGCCGTCGGGCGGCGTTCGCGAAAAGGCGCAGTTCTCGTTCCCGGGGCGCCAATAGCGCGCGATCAGAGGGTACAATCGCTGCCTCTCATACGCGGAGACAGCCATGAAGAAGCTCGCCCTGTTGCTCATTTCCCTGGCGCCTGTGGCCATTGCCCAGGACGCCCAGATCACTTTCAAATCGACCGAAATCGAACCCGGTATATTCATGGTCGAGGCAGTTGGCGGCTTCGGTGGCGGCAATATGGCCGTGATCGCAGGCGAAAGCCACGTTGCGATGATCGACGACAGCATGCCGCCCCTGGCGGAGACACTGCGAACGCACGTGGAAAATACGGCCGGAAGATCGATCGATTTCATGGTCAATACTCACGTGCATGGTGACCATGCCGGCGGCAACGCGCACTTCGCGGCAAGCGGTACCGTCGTGTTTGCACACGACAATATTCGCAAGCGTTTGCAGGAGGACGCCTCGGGGGCCGGTGGTCCCGGTGGGCTGCCCGTCGTCACGTTTGGTGACGGTGTGACATTTCATCTCGGAGATATCGAAGCCCGCGTGATTCACATGCCCGATGCGCACACCGATGGCGACGCCGTGATTTTCTTCCCGGACGCGAATGTCATTCACACGGGCGACATCCTGTTCCACGCCATCTTCCCATTCGTCGATCTGGAAAGCGGTGGCACGGTCGACGGGTTTATCGCGGCTCAAAAGAAAATCTGGGCAATGGCCGACGACGACACCAGGATCATTCCGGGCCACGGATCGTTGACCGACAGGGCCGGGCTCGAGGCCGATATCGAGATGCTCGTGAAGAGCAGGAAAATCGTACAGGCACTCGTTGACAAGGGCATGAGCGAAGAGGACATTGTCGCGGCTAATCCGCTCGCGGAATTCGAGTCATTCAGCTGGAGCTTCATCACGACGGAGCGCATGACCCGCATGCTCATCCGCTCACTGACAGGAAACTAAGAACACAACATGGACAATAAGAAAACAGCCGCGTTCGTCGGCAAGATGTGGGACGAGGAAATCATCCCCGAGATTTCCGACTACATCCGGGTTCCGAACAAGTCGCCCCATTTCGACCCCGATTGGGAGAAGCACGGCCACATGGAAACAGCCGTGCAAATGCTCGAGGCCTGGTGCAGGACGCAGCCGATCGAGGGCATGACCGTCGAGGTCGCGCGTATCGAGGGACGCACGCCCGTGCTGTTCATCGACATTCCGGGACAATCCGAGGACGTCGTGCTGCTGTACGGCCACTACGACAAGCAGCCCGAATTCAGCGGCTGGGACGACGACCTCGATCCCTGGACGCCCGTTATCAAGGACGGCAAGTTGTACGGCCGCGGCGGCGCCGACGATGGCTACGCAACGTTCGGCTCGCTGACCGCGATCCGGGCGCTGCAGGAACAGGGCATTCCTCACGCACACTGCGTCGTCATCGTCGAGGGCTGCGAGGAAAGCGGCAG
>JBFJQO010000089.1:0-8691 GCA_041616535.1 Woeseiaceae bacterium
ATCTTCTGGATTCGCAATCGAGCTCGCCTCTGATAGGCTTGCGGCTTTCCAAACGCGAACGTCAGCAGCATCACTCATGAACACCCCGTACAAGCCCGACGTCGTCGAGGCAGAGGCCCAGCGCCACTGGAACGAAGCCCACAGCTTCGAGGTCGATGAAGATCCGGACAAGGAAAAGTTCTACTGCCTGACGATGTTCCCGTATCCGAGCGGGAAGCTGCACATGGGCCACGTGCGGGTGTTCACGATCTCCGACGTCATCGCGCGTTACCAGCGCATGCAGGGCAAGCACGTGTTGCAGCCGATGGGCTGGGACGCGTTCGGCATGCCGGCCGAAAACGCCGCCATCAGGAACCAGGTGCCGCCGGCAGAGTGGACCTACCGCAACATCGGCGAGATGCGTGCCCAGATGGATCGCCTCGGCTATGCGTACGATTGGTCGCGCGAGATTGCGACGTGCAAGCCCGAGTACTACCGCTGGGAACAGTGGCTGTTTACGAAGATGTTCGAGAAAGGCCTCGTCTATCGTAAGAACTCGGTCGTCAACTGGGACCCGGTCGACCAGACCGTGCTCGCCAACGAGCAGGTCATCGACGGTCGTGGCTGGCGCTCCGACGCGCTCGTCGAGCGTCGCGAGATCCCGCAGTGGTTCATGAAGATCACGGCCTATGCCGACGAGCTGCTCGAGGAGCTCGACCGCATGCCGGGCTGGCCCGAGTCGGTCAAGACCATGCAGCGTAACTGGATCGGCCGCTCCGAGGGCGTCGAGTTGTCGTTCGAGGTTGCGGGCGAGGGAGAGCCGCTCACCGTATACACGACGCGGCCGGATACGCTCATGGGCGTAACCTACATGGCGGTCGCCGCCGAGCATCCGCTGGCCGCGAAAGCGGCCGCGTCGGATCCCGGTATCGCGGCCTTCATCGAGGAATGCCAGAAGATGGATGCGTCCGAGGCAACTCTCGAGACAATGGAGAAGAAGGGCATGCCGCTCGGCATTTCCGCGATCCATCCGCTCAGCGGCGAAGAGGTACCGCTTTGGGTCGCGAACTTCGTGCTCATGACCTATGGCACCGGCGCCGTCATGGCGGTTCCGGGTCACGACGAACGTGACTGGGAGTTCGCGAAAAAACACGGCATCGAGATCCGCCAGGTCATCGCGCCGGCGGACGGCAGTGATATCGACATCCAGGAACAGGTGTTCGTCGAGAAGGGCGTGCTCGTGAACTCGGGGCAGTGGGACGGTCTCGACTTCGCGGCGGCAGTCGATGCCATCGCCGACCACTTCGAAAAGACGGGCCGCGGCCGACGAACCGTCAACTACCGCCTGCGCGACTGGGGCGTTTCGCGCCAGCGTTACTGGGGCGCGCCGATCCCGATCATCTATTGTGACGACTGCGACGCGGTCCCCGTACCCGAGGACGACCTGCCGGTCGTGCTGCCCGAGGACGTGCACGTGACCGGCGCGGGTTCGCCGCTCAAGGACATGGCCGAGTTCGTCAACGTCGCCTGCCCGAATTGCGGCAAGAATGCACGGCGCGAGACCGACACGTTCGACACGTTCGTCGAGTCGTCGTGGTACTTCGCGCGCTACGCCTGCCCGGACAGCGACCGGGCGATGCTCGACGAGCGAGCCGCGTACTGGACGCCGGTCGATCAGTACACGGGCGGCATCGAGCATGCCATCCTGCACTTGCTGTATTCGCGCTTTTTCCAGCGCGTCATGCGTGACGAAGGCCTGACCGACGTCTCCGAGCCGTTCACCAACCTGCTGACGCAGGGCATGGTGCTCAAGGACGGTGCGAAGATGTCGAAGAACAAGGGCAACATCGTCGATCCGCAGGAACTCATCGCGAAGTACGGCGCGGATACGGTGCGACTCTTCATGATGTTCGCCGCGCCGGCGGAGCAGTCGCTCGAGTGGTCGGACGAAGGCGTGCAGGGCAGCTACCGGTTCCTGAAACGTTTCTGGCACGCGGTCGTCGAACACGCGGAGGCCGGGCCGGTCGCGGCGCTCGATGCGAGTGCGCTCGACGACGAGCAGAAAGCGTTGCGGCGCAAGACGCACCAGACGATCGGCAAGATCGACGACGACATCGGCCGCCGCAGCAGCTTCAACACGGCCGTCGCGGCGTCGATGGAGTTGCTGAATGCCGTAAACCGGTTCGAGGACCGATCCGGGCAGAGCCGTGCTGTGGTGCACGAGGCGCTCGAAGCCGTCGTGCTGATGCTGTCGCCGATGACGCCGCACATTTGCCACGCGTTGTGGAAAGCGCTGGGCCACGCGACGCCGCTGATCGACCAGCGGTGGCCGCGCGTCGACGAGTCGGCCCTCGAGCTCGACACGATCGAGCTCGTCGTCCAGGTAAACGGCAAACTGCGCGGCCGCGTCGCGGTGCCCGCGGACGCTGACAAGGACACGATCGAAGGACTCGCTGTCGCCGACGACAATGTGCAGCGCTTCGTCGACGGCAAGGCGATTCGCAAGGTGATCGTGGTGCCGGGACGACTGGTGAACATCGTTGTCTAGGTTCGTGTCACTCGGCCTGCTGGCGTTGCTCGCCGGCTGCGGTTTCCAGCTACAGGGCGCGTTCGAGCCGCCGGCCGGAATGGAACGGACCCACATTGCGACGGACGATCGTCACAGCCTGTTTTATCGGAAGTTGCGCGCGGCGTTACGGGATGCCGGCGTGCAGCTCGTCGACGAGCCGGTAGGCGCCACCGCGACCCTGAACATCACGTACGACCAGACCGACCAGCGCGTATTGTCGGTATCGGCGCGCAATGTGCCGACCGAATACGAGGTGTATTACACGATCGAGTACTCGATCGACAACGGGCGGCAGAATCTTCTCGAAGCACAGGTGCTGACGCTGACGCGCGACTACACCTACGATCCGACGCTCGTTCTCGGTAAGGCGAGGGAACAGGAACTGATGCGGGATGCGATCGTCGACGACCTCGTGCGTATCGTGCTGAAGCAGATCGCCACGCTTTGATGGGCGTCCTGACCGTCAGCGACGTCGGCGCCGATGCGCTCGCCGCGTTGCTGCGGCGATACGCGCTCGAACTCGTTGTTCAGCCGGCCGGTGAGACCATCACGGGCAGCTTCTGGGGCGACACCGAGGCCGGTGTCGTCGGTCGCCGCGTGTATGTGCGCCCCGACACACCCGTGCATTCCTTCCTGCACGAGTCCTGCCACGTCATCTGCATGGACGGTGAGCGACGGGACGGGCTCGTCCGCGATGCAGGGGGTGACGATCTCGAGGAGGCCGCGGTGTGTTACCTGCAGATTCTCCTGGCCGATTGCATCGAAGGCGTCGGGCGCGAGCGGGCCATGCGTGACATGGATGCCTGGGGTTACAGTTTTCGCCTCGGTTGCACGCGGGCCTGGTTCGAGAAGGATGCGGCGGATGCGTGGGAATTTCTTCTCAGTCATGAGCTTATCAACGAAACGGGGGCGCCGACGTTTGCGCTGCGCAGCTGATGCCGGGCGCCGGTGTATAGTGCCGTATGGCCTGGATCCGGTATCTTGCCTATTTCGCCGGGATTGCGCTCATTACCTGGGCGCTGACGCAGCTCGAGCTGTCATCACCGGGCAGCCTGAAGTTCCAGGTGTTCGTGTCCGAGACCGATGCTCGCGGCACGAGCGAGTTCTCGCCCGTCGAAATCGTGCAGGCGATCGTCCTCGCACTGTGCGGCGGACTCATGGCCTGGGTCGCGCGCTACTGTCCTTCTCAGGCGCCGGTCGCGATCCCGTTCGCCGGCATGGCGCTCGCCTTCCTGATTCGCGAAATTCATTATTTCCTCGACCGCTTCATTCTCGACAACCTGTGGCAGGCGCTGATCGGGGTCATCGGTGCGCTGCTGATCGTGTACACCTACCGGCACCGTCGCCGTGCGCAGATCGCCCTGGCGCGCATCTGGCCGTCGCCGGGCCTGACGCTGCTTTTCGCGGGCGCAGTGATCCTGTTCGTGTTCGTGCGTCTCGTCGGCACGGAAGCGCTGTGGATGTCGATTCTAGATGACGACTATCGCCGCGTCGCCGCGCTCGCGGTCGAGGAGTTCATCGAGTTGATCGGCTACTTCCTGTGGATGATCGGCACCATCGAATACGCGTTCCAGGCGCGGGCGATTGCGTACCGGGAACCGCAACCTGCCGCACGCCGCCGCCGCGAGAAACGCCGCCACGAAACCGCACGCCGCTTCTGATCCCTGAATCGGTGGCGGGTTACAGGATCGTCGGGTTCGGGGCGTCGCCGTAGACTTCTTCGGGGTCGAAAACCTTTTCCGTCTCGGTCCATTCGAGTTCGACGCAGCCGTCGGACTGCTTCGATGCGAAGTCGCCGCCCACCGGGACCTTGCGGTAGAAGCAGGAGCGATATCCGACGTGGCAGCTTGCGCCGCCCGCGACGTCGACGCGCAGCCAGATGCAGTCCTGGTCGTCGTCGATCAGCAACTCGCGTACCGTCTGCACGAGCCCGCTGGTGGCACCCTTGTGCCAGAGCACCTGCCGGCTACGGCTCCAGTAGTGGGCCTCGCCCGTCGCGATCGTGAGTTGCAGCGCCTCCGCATTCATGTAGCCCTGCATGAGCAGTTCGCCGCTGTCGGCATCGGTCGTTACAACGGTAATCAGTCCCCGCTCGTCAAATTTGGGCGCAAGGTCGTTGCCTTCCTCGACCTGTTCGACGGAGGTGCGGGCTTGAAATCGGACGGGAGCGCCTGACATCGTATTTCTCGAAAAAAAATGCGGGCCGGAAGAATACCTAGCATAGCGATAGTCGGCAATATTGCTATGATTGCGGTTTTTGACCTGCCGGACCGAATGCGATGACCCTACAGCTCCACGACACGCTCCAGGGCAGGAAAGTCCCCTTCGAGCCCCTCAAAGAGGGCGAGGTGACGATGTACCTGTGCGGGCCCACGGTCTACAACTTTGCGCACATCGGCAATGCGCGCCCGGCCGTCGTTTTCGATTTGCTCGCGCGTGTCCTCAGGCGGCGCTACGAGCTGAAATTCGCGCGCAACATCACGGACGTTGACGACAAGATCATCGCAATGTCGCAGGAGACGGGCGAACCCATCGCCGGCATCACGGCACGGTACGCGAAGGTGTACAACGAGGACATGGCGGCGCTCGGCGTGCAGCCGCCCGACGTGGAGCCATATGCGACGCAGCACATCGACGTCATGATCGCGATGATCGAGACGCTTCTCGAGCAGGGTCATGCTTATGAAGCCGAAGGCCACGTCCTGTTCGACGTCGAATCGCACGATGCGTACGGCGAATTGTCGAAACGCGACCTCAGGGAAATGATCGCCGGCTCGCGCGTGGAAGTTGCGCCTTACAAGAAGGCGGCGCAGGATTTCGTGCTCTGGAAGCCCTCGACGGATGAGCAGCCCGGCTGGGATTCGCCCTGGGGACGTGGCCGCCCGGGATGGCACATCGAGTGCTCCGCGATGGCCGAGAAGCATCTCGGCGACACGATCGACATTCACGCCGGCGGCCAGGACCTCGTATTTCCCCACCATGAAAACGAGTGTGCGCAGTCGCGCTGCGCGCACGGCGGTGCGCCGTTTGCGCGTTACTGGCTGCACAACGGATTTCTGAGTGTCGACGAGACCAAGATGTCGAAATCGCTCGGTAACGTGCTGCTCGTGCACGATTTGATCGAGACGATCCCGGGCGAGGTGATCCGTCTGGCCTTGCTGAGTGCGCACTATCGCCAGCCGCTCGACTGGTCGGCCGAGACGATCCAGTCAGCGCGGCGCATGCTCGACCGGCTCTACGGCGCGGTGCGCGGGATCGAGATATCGGATGAGGTGCGCGCGACGACCGATGTGCCCAATGGCATCGTCGCGGCGCTCGAGGACGACATCAACACGCCGAAAGCCCTGGCCGAGTTCTTCGCACTCGCACGCGCGCTGAACAAGTCGAACGAGCCTGCGGAGATGGAATCGCTGGCGGCACAGATGTACGCGGCGGGCGACCTGATGGGCCTGCTCGGCAGCGACCCGGAGGCCTGGTTCGCGGGCCACGTCGAGGGCGACATGCCGGCGGACGAGATCGACGCGCTGATCGCCAAGCGCAACGAGGCACGGGCGGCCCGCGACTTCCAGGCGGCCGACGCGATTCGCGATCAGCTGGCCGAGGCGGGCGTGACCATCGAGGACGGGCCGGACGGCACGACCTGGCGGCGCAGCGGGTGAGCCAATGAGTGACGAAATCGCCACGGCGCAGCAGGAGGTCATCGAAGAGTTCAGCTTGTTCGACGACTGGATGGATCGCTACCAGTACATCATCGACCTGGGCCGGCGCCTGCCCGAGTTTCCGGACACGCTGCGGACGGAAGACAACCGCATTCGCGGCTGCCAGTCGCAAGTCTGGTTCGTCCCGGAGCAGCGCGACGGTCGGCTCTATTTCCAGGCCGTCAGCGATGCGGCCATCGTTTCGGGGCTGATCGCGTTGTTATTACGGCTCTACAGTGGCCGCTTTCCGCGCGACATCCTCGACACGCCGCCTGACTTCGTCAGCGCGCTGCAGCTCGAGAGCCACCTGAGCCCGACGCGCAGCAACGGGCTCAGCTCGATGCTCAAGGCCATCCGCGGCTTCGCCGAAGAGGCGCTCGAGGCGGCCTGATGCCCACCGCGGTCAGCCGTATCCTTGCCAGGCCGTTGATCGGGCTCGTGAAATTCTATCGCGTCGCGATCTCGCCGTGGCTCGGCATGAACTGCCGCTACCAGCCCACCTGCTCGAGCTACGCCATCGAGGCGCTGCAGGTGCACGGCGCACGGAAGGGGGGCTGGCTGGCGCTGAAACGCATCGGGCGCTGCCATCCGTGGGGCGGCTCGGGCTACGACCCGGTGCCGGGCACCGGGACAGGCGGCAAGCCCGCCGCGGGCGACGACGGAGAATCCCGTGAAAGCGGCTGATCTCGGGAGGGCCGCGCTCTTACCGGTCACCGAACCGGCGGTACTCCTGCCGCTGATCCTGTTCGGTATCCTGAGTGCTCTCGGCATGTACGGCGGCGTGTTTGGCCTGTTCTTGCTTATCCTGTTGTTGCCGCCGATCTTCCGTTTCCAGATGCTCGTGCTCGAAGCGACGGCCAAAGGCGCGAGGCCCGAACCGCTCGACGCCGAGAATTTCAGTTTCGCCGGCAGCGGCTGGGCGCTGTTCCCGCTGCCCCTCGTCATCTTCATCGTGTGGGCTGCATTTGCGGCCGGGCAGCGTTTCGGCGAGGGCGGGGCGATGCTCGTGCTGTTCGCCGTGGCCTGGTTACTGCCCGCATCGCTCGCGGTTCTGGCGATCACGCGTTCGCCGCTGCAGAGCATCAATCCGATCGCGATCGGCCGGTTGCTGAAAACCTGCGGGGCCACGTTCTGGATCGCCTCCGTCTACCTCTTCGTGACGAGCTGGCTCTGCCTGCAGCTCGACGCACTGCCGTTGCCCGTAACGAATTTCCTGCAGTTGCTCCTCACGTTTTCGTTCTTCGCGGTGACGGGCGCCCTGATCGAGCCCTACGGACTGATGAGCGAGGTGTACATACCCGACGCCATCGAGCCCGATGCGAACGAGGCGCTCGGGAACCTGGAGAAAACACGGGTCGGCGTCCTCGGGCATGCCTATGCGTTCATCAGCCGCGACAACCGCCAGGGCGGCTTCGCCCATATCATCGACGCGATCGGCAAGGACCCCGACCCGAAAGCGGCCTGGGCCTGGTACTTCGAACGAATGCTGGGCTGGGAGAACCGGCAACACGTGTTGTTTTTTGCGCAGCATTACATCCATGATGCGCTGCGGCACGGCGAACAAATTGCGGCCCTCAAGGTGATCATGCGCTGCCGCATGATCGACGAGAATTTCCGGCCGTCTGCCGACGATCTGCCGGCCGCGATCGCGGCAGCCGAAGCGACACAAAACGCCGAGCTCGCGGCCGTGCTGAAGCGTGCCTGAGGCGCTACAATGGCCCCATGGACAAACGACTGCTTACGATCCTGCGCTGCCCGGTCACACATAAAGGCTTGTCTTTATTGAAAAAAGACAAGCTGGCAAAGGTGAACAAGGCGATTTCCGCGGGCGAGGTTGCGACGCAAGAAGGCGTGCGGCTCGACACGCCGCTCACCGAGGCCCTCGTCACCGACGACGGCAAGCGCTTGTATCCGGTCAATGACGGCATCCCGGTCCTGCTCGAGAGCGAGTCGATCCACGTGGAGCAGATTATTTGAAGATTCGGGCTAATCAGCTTTCATCGCACCTGAAGACATCGCTCGCCCCCTGTTACCTCGTCACCGGAGACGAACACCTGATCGTCGCCGAATCCGTCGACGCGATCCGCAATGCGGCGCGTGAGCGCGGTTTCGGCAACCGTGAACTGCATGTCGCGACGACGGGCTTCGACTGGAACCAGCTCACCGCCGGCGCCGGCAACCTGTCGTTGTTCGCCGAGCAGCGGATCGTCGAGCTGCGCCTGCCGACCGGCAAGCCGGGGCGCACCGGCGGGCAGGCGATCGTGGACCTGGTCGAACAGGCCGGGCCGGACCTGTTGTTCATCGTGACCGGACCGAAGCTCGACAAGAATTCGGGCGCGTCGAAATGGGCGAAGGCAATCGACAAGAAAGGCGTGAGTCTCGCCGTCTGGCCCGTCGGTCCGCGCGAGTTGCCGGGCTGGATCGCGACTCGCATGCGCCAGGCGG
>JBFJQO010000090.1:0-8642 GCA_041616535.1 Woeseiaceae bacterium
CTGCTCGCCGCGCCGTTTGCCGTCGCGGGCGAAGCCTACGTCTGGACCGACGAAAACGGCGTGGTCCATTATTCAGACCGGCCGATACCGGGCGCCAGGCGCATCCAGCTTGCCGAACCGAACAGGAGCCGCTCGTTGGCACCCGGAAGCAGGGACCGCGCCGCCACCGAAGCAGATGCGGACCGCGAAGCCGACAAGCCGGTGCGTTACGAGAGCCTCGAGGTGGCATCGCCCGGGGCCGAAGAAACGTTATGGAACATAGAGGGCGTCGTCAACGTTTCGCTCACCCTGAACCCCCCGCTGCAGCCGGGACACCAGGTACGAGTGTATTTCGACGGCAACCCGCGGATCGTGAGCGGCACGAGCTTCCAGCTGGAGGAAGTCTGGCGCGGCGTCCACAATCTGCAGGCCGAGATCCTGGACGCGAACGGCCGGATGCTGATCCGCAGCCGGCCGAACCGCTTCTACGTGCAGCAGAGCACCGTATTCTAGCCAACGGCGGTTCGGGCGACGGCCCGCTGCGGACCCACGCCCTCGGCATACTCGACAGCCTCAATGTCGGGTTGATTCTGCTCGACCGCAACCTGCTCATCGTCGACCTCAATCCGGCGGCCGAGAACATTCTCGGCATCAGCCGCAGCCGCGCACGCGGCCAGTCGCTCCTGCAGCTCGTCGACGACGAGCCCGAGATGCGCGAAATCCTGAGCCGGGTCGCCGCGACTGGCGATCACTACGCCAACGAGATGCGACTCTCGCCGACCGAGGTCCATGCCGGCGAGCGCATCGTGGATTGCCATGTGTCGCCGCTCGACGTCGACGCGGCCGACTTGCTCGTCGAGATCACCGACGTGACGCGGCGATCGCAGATCAGCCGTGAGAACGCCCTGCTGATCCAGCACGGTGCCGGCCGGCAGATGATCCGGCAGCTTGCCCACGAGATCAAAAACCCGCTCGGCGGTATCCGCGGCGCGGCGCAGTTGCTCGAGCGGCAGCTCGGCGATGCCGAGCTGCGTGAATACACCGACGTCGTCATCAGCGAAACCGACCGCCTTGCCGGCCTCGTCGACCAGCTGCTCGGGCCGGGCGGCCCGCCCAACAAGGAACCCGTCAACGTCCACGAGTTACTCGAGTACGTCGTCCGTATCGTCGAGGCCGAAGATCGGCGCCGCCTGTCGATTCGCCGCGACTACGACCCCGGACTTCCGGAAATCGACCTCGATCGGGACCAGATGGTGCAGGCCCTGATGAACCTCGTGCGCAACGCGGCGGCCGCGCTCGAAGGCCAGGGCACGATTACGCTGCGCAGCCGTGCCGCGACGAATTTTACGATCGGTGACGTGCGCCACCGCGTCATTGCCTCGATCGAGATCGAGGACGACGGCCCCGGTATCCCGGTCGAGCTGCAGGATTCGCTGTTTTATCCGCTCGTCACGAGCAAGCCTGACGGCACGGGCCTCGGGCTGCCGGCGGCGCAAGAGCTGATCGGCCGCCATGGCGGCCTGATCGAATTCGAAAGCCGCCCTGGGCGAACCGTGTTTTTCGTGCGCATCCCGCTGCAACAGGAACCGGCCGATGGCTAGCCGGCCGCTCGACGTCTGGGTGGTCGACGACGACCAGTCGGTGCGCTGGGTGCTCGAGAAAGCGCTCAAGCAGGCCGACATGCAGACACGCAGCTTCGAGCGGGCCGAACACCTGCTCGAAGCGCTCGACGGCGGGGAACCGGACGTACTCATCACCGACGTGCGCATGCCGGGGATGAGCGGCATCGCGCTGCTCGAGCGCCTGCAGGCGAGCTGCCCGAACCTGCCGATCATCGTCATCACGGCACATTCGGACCTCGAGAACGCGGTGGCCGCGTACAAGGGCGGCGCGTTCGAATACCTGCCGAAGCCGTTCGACATCGACGAGGCCGTCGACCTGGTGCGCAAGGCCGCGCGTGCCACAGGCGGCGGCGAGGCGGCCGATGCGGAGCCGCCGAGCGCCATCGCGTCGATGATCGGCCAGGCGCCGGCCATGCAAGAGGTGTTTCGCTCGATCGGCCGACTCGCCGGCTCGAGCATGACCGTTTTGATTACCGGCGAGTCCGGCACGGGCAAGGAGCTCGTGGCCCGCGCGCTGCACGATCACAGCCCGCGCGCGCACCGCCCGTTCGTCGCGCTGAACACGTCGGCGATCGCGTCGGAGCTGCTCGAGTCCGAGCTCTTCGGTCACGAGAAGGGTGCGTTCACGGGCGCCGACGCGCGGCGCATCGGCCGCTTCGAACAGGCGGACGGCGGCACCCTGTTCCTCGACGAAATCGGGGACATGTCGCCCGCCCTGCAGACACGCCTGCTGCGCGTGCTGGCCGAGAGCGAGTTCTATCGCGTCGGCGGGCAGGCGCCGATCAAGGTTGACGTGCGCGTCATCGCGGCCACCAACCAGGATCTCGCCCGCGCCGTCAAGGAAGCACGCTTCCGCGAGGACCTCTACCACCGGCTCAACGTGATCCGCATCAATACGCCGCCACTCAGGCAGCGGCGCGACGACATCCCGCTCCTGTTGCAGCATTACCTCGCGGCAGCCGCGGACGAGCTCGGGTCCGCGCCCAAGTCCGTGGACCCCGAGGCGCTCGAGACGCTGCAGGCCTTCGACTGGCCCGGCAACGTGCGCCAGCTCGTCAACGCGACACGCCGCCTGACGGTCACGGCGCCCGGCGCCGTCATCACTACAGAAGACATACCGGCGGATCTCGGCGGCGCCGAGGCAGCGCCGGCGGGCGCCAGGGAGTGGACGAGCCTGCTCGCCAGCTGGGCGGAGCGCCAGATGCAGCGCGGCGACGAGCCGCTCCTCGACGCGGCGCTGCCGGAATTCGAGAAGACGCTGATCGAGCTGGCACTCGCGCGGACCAACGGCCATCGCCAGGAAGCGGCCCGGCTGCTCGGCTGGGGCCGCAATACGCTGACGCGAAAGATCAAGGCGCTGCAGCTCGACTAGCGAGCAGAGAACCAGGGGTGCGTGCCGAAGTGGTTGCGCGGCACGGCCTCGCCGCGCTCGCGAGGTCCACTCAGACTCTCAGCGTGCCGACCAGCTCGGCAACCGACGCCATCCCGTGTCGCTCGAGGTAGCCGGCGATGCCGTCGTTGATCTTTCTGCAGATCAGCGGGTCGTAGAACAGCGCCGTGCCGACGCCGACGGCCGCGGCTCCCGCAATGAGAAACTCGAGCGCGTCGTCGGCGCTCGTAATGCCGCCCTGGCCGATGATCGGCACGTCGTGCGCTTTCGCGACCTCGTAGACCTGGTGGACCTTCAGCAACGCGATCGGCTTGATCGCCGGGCCGGATAGCCCGCCCTGGACGTTGCCGATGACGGGCGTCCGCGTCGCGGTGTCGATAGCCATCCCCATGACCGTATTGATGACCGCGAAGCCATCGGTGCCGGCGTCGATGCAGCGGCGCGCATTCTCGCGAATGTCGGTCTGGTTCGGCGACAGCTTCGTGATCAGCGGCTTCGAGGTGTGCTTGCGACACGCTTCGACCACGCGCGCGGACATCTCCGGGTCGTTGCCGAACGCGACGCCGCCCTCCTTGACGTTCGGGCAGGATATGTTGATCTCGATCGCGTCGATCGCGGAGGCGTCGAAGCGCTGCGTGACGTACTCGTATTCCTCGACGGTCGAGCCCGAGACGTTCGCGATGAAGCGCGTCTCGGTGAAGTCGAGGCCGGGCAGGATCGTGTCGACGACGACGTCGACACCGGGGTTTTGCAGACCGATCGCATTGAGCATGCCGTCGGGTGTTTCGCAAACCCGATGCGGCGGATTGCCCAGCCGGGCCTGCCCGGTCGTGCCCTTGAGGCAGACCGCGCCGACGTCGGCGTTCGAGTAACCTTCGACACGCGTGTACTCCTCGCCGAAACCGACACAGCCGGACAGCAGCACGATCGGCGAGGCGAATTCGAGTCCGCAGAACGTCGTCTGAAGTGGATTGTTCGCCATCGCGGCGGCATTCTACCCGAATGTTCTCGGTCATTCTTTACGAGCCGGAAATCCCCCCGAACACGGGCAACGTCATCCGCCTGTGCGCGAACACGGGCGCGCGCCTGCACCTCATCGAACCGCTCGGTTTCGATCTCGAGGAGAAAAAACTGCGCCGCGCCGGGCTCGACTACCGCGAGTTCGTGGCGCTGCGCACGCACGCCTCGCTCGACGAGTGCCTCGCGGCGCTCGACTGGCCCAGGCTGTTTGCGCTGTCGACGCGCAACGCGACGCGTTACGACCATGCCATGTTCCGCGAGGGCGATGCGCTGCTGTTCGGGCCCGAGACGCGCGGCCTGCCGGGCGAGGTGCTCGACGGACTGCCGCCCGAGCAGCGCCTGCGACTGCCGATGTGCCAGGGCAACCGCAGCCTCAACCTGTCGAACGCCGTGGCCGTGGTCGTCTTCGAGGCCTGGCGTCAGCTCGCTTTCGCAGGCGGCGCGTAGGCCGGAGAACGAGGCGGCGAATTGCGCTAGCCCGGCTCGGCCTCGGATTTGAGCTGCCGGCTCATCAGTGCGCTGACGGCCTCGCGTGGCGACGCGCCCTCGTACAGGATGCGGTAGACCTGCTGGCAAATCGGCATCTCGATGCCGAGATCGTCGGCCACTTCCTTCACGGCTTCGGCGGCGAGTACGCCTTCGACCACCTGCTGGATCTCTTCCTGCGCCTCTTCCACGGTCTTGCCGGCGGCGAGCGCGAGGCCCATGCGGCGGTTGCGTGACAGGTTGTCGGTGCAGGTCAGGACGAGGTCGCCCATGCCGGCGAGGCCCATGAAGGTTTCGCGCTTCGCGCCGAGCGCAACGCCGAGACGCATGAGCTCGACGAGTCCGCGATTGATCAGCGCGATGCGCGTGTTGGCGCCGAAGCCGAGGCCGTCCGACATGCCGGCGCCGATCGCGAGGACGTTCTTGACGGCACCGCCGACCTCGACGCCGATGATGTCGTCCGAGGTGTACGCGCGAAACGTGCCGTCGGAGATCGCTTTGGCGAGCGCGTCGGCAAAGTCGCCGTCGTTCGAGGCGATCGTCAACGCCGTCGGCAGGCCCGCGCCGACCTCTTTCGCGAACGTCGGACCGGACAGGACGGCCATCGGGCGCGACTTGCCGAGCACCTCGGCCGCGACCTGGTGCGGCAGTTTGCCCGAATGCAGCTCGAAGCCCTTGGTGGCCCAGCAGATACGCGTGTCGTCGCGCAGCAGCGGCCTGATCTGCGTCAGCGTGCTGCGCAGTCCGTGGCTCGGCACGACGATAAGGACGTCACGCACGCCGTCCAGGCAGGCCTCGAGATCGGGGACGGCCGACAACTTCGCCGGGAAAGGTACGCCGGGGAGGTATTGGCGGTTTTCGCGCTCCTCGACCATTGCCTCGAGCAGGTCGAGCTCGACAACGCCGCCGAGCCGCACCGTGCAGCCCGCCCGCGCAAACTGAAGCGCCAGCGCCGTTCCCCAAGAGCCGGCGCCGATAACGGCGATGGTCTCGGGGGCCGCCGCGCTGCTCAATGTGCCTCCGCGGCCGCTCCCTGGGCCTGTTGCTTGGCCTGGAGATACAGCGCGTCGAAGTTGATCGGTTGCAGGACGAACTCGGGGAAGCCGCCCTTCTGGATTAACGTCGCGATCGACTCGCGAGCGTACGGGAAAAGAATGTTCGGGCAGAAGCTGCCGAGAATGGCTTTGAGCTCCTCGCCCTCGTAGCCCGAGATTTCGAAGATTCCCGCCTGTTGCAGCTCGACGAGGAACAGTGACTTGTCGTCTTCCTTTGCCTCGACCGTAATCGTCAGCACCACCTCGTGGACATTGTCCTCGATGAGGTCGTGCGTGCTGCGCAGGTTGAGATTTGTTTGCGGCTTCCAGTCACGCGCCCGAAACACGCTCGGTGACTGCGGCGACTCGAACGAAAGGTCTTTTGCGTAGATCTTGCTAATGGCCAGCTGCTTGTCAGCGGCGCTTTCCTGCTCTGCCATGATATTTCCCGTTTCCTAGTGCCTGGCCCGCCGTCGCGGGCCGATCCATAAAACTCGAGAGCGCGTGTCAGCCGCGCTTCTTGCCTTTCCCTTTTCCCTTGCCGCCCTTGGGCCGGGTCTTCTTGCCCGTGACGACCGGCAGCCCGGCCTGGCTCCAGCCGGTCATGCCGCCCTTGAGGCTGTAGACGCTTTCGAGTCCCTTCTGGCGCAGGGCTGCGACGGCGCGGCGCGACGAAACGCCGGTGTCGCAAACCGTGACGATCGGTTTCGACTTGAGCTGCTCGAGGCTCCCCAGCTTCGCGTCGAGTTCGTCGGTCGGGATGTTGCGTGCGTTGACGATATGGCCGCGACCGAAGGCCTCGCTGCTGCGCATGTCGATGACGACCGCGTCGTTATTGATCAGCTTCACCGCATCGGCGGCTTCCACGTCGATCAGACCGGTCGCCTTGCGGCGCAACTCGGTGAAGATGAGCAGCAGGAAGCTGGCCGTCAGTGCAGACACCAGCAGCGGGTGTGCGCCCGCGAATTGGAGGAATTTGTCCATGAATCAACAGTTTTGGCGCGGGAAGTGCGCCTTGATGCGCATCAAAGGCGCGATTATACCCGTTTGGGCGAGAGGGAATAGCCTCGAAACGCTACACTCGGCGCCCATGCCGTACGCCAGGATCGCCGCTTTCATCGTTGCCGCCGTCGCACTGGCGGGGTCGGCGGGTGCCGTCGCCGACGGCGAGCTCACGACGATCAAGGAGCAGGAGCTCGCGGAGGTGCGTACCCGGATCTCCGATCTCAAGAAGAGCATGGACGCGGCCGCCGAGGAGCGCGACCGCGTGACCGGGGAACTCCAGGAGCTCGAGATCGAGATCGCCGAGCAGCGCGCGCGGCTCAGGGAGATCGAGCGCGACCAGAAATACACGGTGGCCAGGAAGCAGCAGCTCGACGGCGAACTGGCCGACCGGCAAAGCCACCTCGACGCGGAGTCCGGGGCGCTCGCGGCACAGGTCCGGGCGGCCTACATGAGCGGCAGCCAGGAGAAGATCCGGCTGCTGCTCAATCAACGCGATCCGGCGACACTCGGCCGCCTCATGGCCTACTATCGCTACCTCAACGACTACCGGGCCGGGAACATCCAGGCCGTCGTCGAAGAGATTCGCAAGCTCGACGAACTGCGGGCGCAAATCGCGGCCGAAGCGGCGCGCATCCTGCAACTCGCGCGCACCCACTACGACGAACTGGGCCGCTTGAACGCTTCGCAGGAAAGCCGCAAGGCGCTGTTGGCATCGCTGCGCCGGCGCATGGCCGACGAGGGACGCGAGGTCGAGCGGCTCGCGGCGCAGGAGAAGGACCTGCAGCGCCTGATCAACGAGCTCACGAGCATCCTCTCGGACTACCCGATCGCGTCCGAGCAACCGTTCAGCGAGCATCGCGGCCGGCTGACCTGGCCGGTCGCCGGTACGCTGTTGCACGACTTCGGCCAGCCGCGCGCGGGCGGCGGCATCAAGTGGAACGGCGTCGTGCTGGCCGCACCGCGCGGGCGCGAGGTGCGCGCCGTCTACCATGGGCGCGTCGCGTTCGCCGACTGGCTGGCCGGCATGGGCCTGCTCGTCATCGTCGATCATGGCGAGGGCTACATGACGCTGTACGGGTACAACGAGACGATCCAGGCCAACGCGGGCGACTGGGTCGCGCCCGGCGACGTCATCGCGACCGTCGGCGACAGCGGCGGCCGGCCGCAGTCGGGCCTGTATTTCGAGCTGCGCCGCGGCACGCGTCCCGAGAATCCGCGCCGCTGGATAACGAAGCGGCCGGGGACCTAGCCGTGGCGACATGGTCGAGCGGTCGCTCACAAACGCGGGCGGCGCTGTGATAAGGTCGATGGAGGCCTGTCGGAAGTTCGTATGTCACTGAAAGTTCGTGCAGTTTTGGTCGTCGTGATCGGCGTCGTCATGGGGCTGAGCCTGTCGATCGGCGGCGGCCTGCTGTCTGGCGGCAAGCCACCGAGCAGGGAAGAGCTGGCCTGGGAGCAGGCTCGCCTGTTTGCCGAAGTGCTCGACCGCGTCAAGCGCGACTACGTCGAGCCGCTCGATGACGCCGAGCTGCTCGAGAGTGCCATCCGCGGCATGGTCGCGGACCTCGACGCGCACTCTCAGTACCTCGATGCACGCGAGTATCGCGACATCCGCATCAGCACGACCGGCAGCTACACCGGCATCGGCATCGAGGTCGACGAGGTCGACGGCAAGGTCATGGTCGTCACGCCCATAGCGGGATCGCCAGCGGCGCGTTCGGGGATGCGCAGCGGCGACCAGGTCATCGCGGTCGACGGCACCTCCGTCGAGGCGCACAACCTGCAGGGCGCCATCGTGCAGCTGCGCGGCCACGCCGGATCGAAGGTCACGGTCACGGTCCTGCGCGACGACGAGGTCATCGATCACACAATGCGCCGCCAGATCATCCGCATGGCGAGCGTGCACAAGGAAATACTGAGCCCGTCGATCGGTTATGTCCGCGTCAGCCAGTTCAGCGAGAATACGGCGCGCGAGCTGAGCCGTGCCGTCGACGAGCTGCAGGACGCGAGCGGCAATTTGCTGTCGGGCCTCGTGCTCGACCTGCGCAACAACCCGGGCGGCGTACTCGAGGCGGCCGTGGACGTGACGGACCTGTTCCTCGATGC